>WFNQ01000059.1 GCA_015488565.1 Thiomicrorhabdus sp. | reverse complement strand
CCGCAGGCGGCAACATTATGCACCATTACGCACGAATCGACCAATTAAACATCGAACACAAAGGTAAAAACGATTACGTGAGCGAAGTCGATAAAGAGGCCGAAAACACGATTATCAAAACCATTAAAAAATACTATCCAGAACACGCTATCTTAGCAGAAGAGAGCGGCCAACAAAAAGCCAAAAAAACCAAGTATGGCTTATCGGATGTAGAATGGATTATAGACCCTCTGGATGGTACAACCAACTTTCTACACCAGTTTCCACAATTTTGTGTCTCTATTGCGATTAAAGAGAAAGGCAAACTGACTCATGCGGTTATCTTTGATCCTGTGCGTGACGAGATGTTTACCGCCAGCCGAGGCCGAGGCGCGTTTTTAAATAATCAACGCATTCGAATTAGCCAACAAAAAACACTGGATAACGCCCTGCTTGCAACAGGCTTTCCTTACCATGATTTTAGTTACCTAGACAGCTATATGGCCAGTTTAAAAACGTTTATGACCTCTACTGCTGGGGTTCGCCGTGCGGGTTCGGCGGCGCTTGACTTAGCGTATGTGGCGTGTGGCCGAGTGGATGGTTACTGGGAGTTTAACTTAAAGCCTTGGGACATTGCGGCAGGCGCACTGCTAGTACAAGAAGCGGGTGGACTGGCTACGGATTTTAGGGGGGGGGAAAATTATCTGACCAGCGGTAATATCTTAACGGCCAACCCTAAGCTTTATAAAGAGATGGCGCAAACACTGGCAAAAACGATTCCAACTGAGTTGCGAACTTAAAGGGAAAGCACCATTAAAATGGCATCTTCCTTGTTTTCAATTAAGCACTGCTGACTGTTATCCCAGCAATGGGCACGATAGTAGTCTTTTCGGAGGCCGTTTTGGCGAAAGCCTAACGATTGGTAGAGCTTAATGGCTGGGGTATTGGAACAGCGAACTTCTAGCAATACAATTTGATAGACGCTTTCTTGCAACTTGGCTAAGAGGCTCTTTAATGCTTTTTTTGCAACCCCTTTCTTTTGATACTCTGGCGCAACACACACATTTAAAATTTGCACTTCATCCAAAACAGGCAAAAGACAACAGTAGCCTAGCTTATCGCCTTGTGCGCTGTAAAATAGGTAGTTTAGCCCTTGCTCTAGACTGTTTTCAAAGCCTTGGAGACTCCAAGGAAAGTCGTAAGATCGTTGCTCTAATGCCAGCACCCAAGGTAAATCTTTCTCTTGCATCTGGTCTAAATAACTAAATTCACTCATAACGTCTTAGTTTATGACCGTGCTGACAACAATCCCGCTGTGGAGACGACGGTATTGTAAAAAGTTTGTTTTGCGTAAGGGTCCATTAACATCGACTCCAAATCGGGCACTTGAACCACTTGCACGCCCTCTTGCAGCATGTCAGATAAGGCGTGCTCTTCGTCCATGCTTAAAACCCAATCGACCCCCAGTTCAATCACTTCTTCCATCGTGGTAAAAATCATCTCTTCGGAGGCAAGGTGTGCGGTATCAAAAAAGACAATTTGAGCATCATCCCAATCAAATACTTGCACAATATTTTGCCAGAGCAACCACGCTTGTTGCGCCTCATTCTGCCAAATATCATCTAAACCTTGACCCAAGACAACAACGGTACGCGCATCAGGCGTGGTATCCGGCTCGAGTGTTTCTAATGAAGACACTTCTTCTGTTACTGGGCTGACATGCGTCGTGGCATCCGCCGTATTTAAAACAAAATCGGGTCTGAATTGCCAATTTACCCCCCCTATTTGCTCAAATAAGGCATTTGAAAGGGTGGTTTTAGAGGTTGCTTTCGTTGATTTAGACATACAAATGCTTCATTAAAAAATTCTTTCCCCCCCTGTTTTTAAACAGAGGCTTGAGGGTGGTCTTTGACCAATTCATCGGCAATTTTATTTAACGCATTCACATACGCTTTGGCTGAAGCCAAGACAATATCAGTATCCGATCCCATGCCGTTGACAATGCGCCCCCCTTTTTCGAGTCGAACGGTGGTTTCACCCAATGAATCCGTACCATTGGTAACGTTACTCACCGAATACAACTCCAAACAAGTTCCGGACTCAACCAAGGATTCAATCGCTTTAAACGTGGCATCAACCACGCCACTTCCATTTGCTGAAGCCGTTAACTCATTACCTTGTACCCATAAAACCACTTCAGCCTGAGAGGGCTCACCCGTTCCCATTGAAGACTTTAATGAAACCAAACGGTAAATATCATTTTCAACACGCTGGATATTATTGTCTGTCACTAATGATTGTAGATCCTCATCGTAAATTTCATGTTTACGATCGGCCAGTTCTTTAAAACGAATGAAGGCATCATTTAGCTCTTGCTCAGTTTCAAATTCAATGCCCAACACCTCTAAACGGGTTTTAAACGCGTTACGCCCTGAGTGCTTACCCATAACCATCTTATTGGTACTCCAACCCACGTCTTCAGCACGCATGATTTCATAGGTTTCGCGATGTTTTAATACACCGTCTTGATGAATTCCAGACTCATGCGCAAAGGCGTTTGCGCCAACAATGGCTTTATTAGGCTGTACCGCAAACCCAGTAATATTGGAGACAAGACGTGAGGTGGCTAATATTTCTTTGGTGTTAATTCGAGTGTCCACCGAAAAAATATCTTGACGGGTTTTGATCGCCATAACGACCTCTTCTAGAGCGGTGTTTCCAGCTCGCTCCCCCAAGCCATTTAAGGTGCACTCCACTTGGCGCGCGCCATTTCTAACGGCGGCAAGCGAGTTGGCCGCGGCCAAGCCTAAATCGTTATGACAGTGTGCGGAAAAAATCGCTTTATCCGCGTTAGGGATGCGTTCAATCAAGGCTTTAAACAAACTACCAAATTGGTTTGGTACATTATAACCAACGGTATCGGGAATATTAATGGTGGTCGCGCCCGCATCAATCGCCGCTTCAATTACTCGGCATAAAAAATCCAGCTCTGAGCGTCCTGCGTCTTCGGGTGAAAACTCCACATCATCGGTAAAATCACGTGCACGTTTTATCGCCCACACGGCACGTTCAACCACTTGATCGGGCGTCATACGAAGCTTTTTTTCCATGTGGATCGGCGAGGTCGCAATAAACGTATGAATACGTCCTGCGTTAGCAGGTTTAATCGCCTCCCCCGCGCGTACAATATCGTTTTCGACCGCACGAGCCAACCCACAAACAATGGACTCTTTAACCACCGAAGCAACCGCTTGAACCGACTCAAAATCGCCTTGACTGGCGGCGGGAAACCCCGCTTCAATCACATCCACTCGCAACTTTTCTAGCTGTTTCGCAATCCGAACCTTCTCCTCTTTGGTCATGGACGCACCGGGACTCTGCTCACCATCTCGCAAGGTGGTATCAAATATGACTAAATGATCTTTCATGATTTATCTCCCTGGTTATCCATTTTGTCCGTTTTATTTAATGCCTCTTCCGACGGAGCTAACTTGCTTTCATCTGTTTCAGAGTCACGCTGCTGTTTACGCAGTGCACGAGTCTTTTTTAAAGTCATTAATGTAACAACGGGGCCTGATAAGGTATAGGTTAAGAAGATAATAAAGAGAAAGGTGGGTGGCTCTAATGTAATAATTACAAAAATAAGCACAATAATTAAAAGCGTAACAAACGGGACTTTATCTCTTAAGTTCAGTTCTTTAAAGGAACTAAAACGGATATTACTCACCATCATTAACCCAACAACAAGCGTCAAAACTAATGCAATAACAGGCAGTGCCGAGTTTTCTAATTGATTGGCTTCCACCATCCAAATAAGTGCGGCTAAAACACCCGCCGCCGCTGGGCTGGGGAGCCCCTGAAAATAGCGTTTATCTGCCACACCCACTTGGGTATTAAAGCGCGCTAAGCGCAATGCGGCCGCCACGGTATAAATAAAGGCGATTAACCAACCCAGCTTGCCAAAATCATGCAATACCCACTGAAACATCAACAGTGCAGGGGCAAGGCCAAATGAGACCATATCGGATAAGCTGTCGTATTCAGCACCAAACGCACTGCACGAATTGGTCATACGAGCAATCCGACCATCCAGCCCATCCAGCACCATGGCCACTAAAATAGCAATTGCACCCAACTCAAAGTTGCCTTGAATGCCAGCAATAACAGCATAAAAACCCGCAAACAATGCGGCGGTTGTCATTAAGTTGGGAAGTAAGTAAATCCCTTTTTCAAATGGTTTCATAACATCACTTTATTTTTTTAAATTTTGAACTATTCTATCAATTTATACAGGGGGAAGCGCTGTATAACTCAGATAAATAAACTTTGTGTTTTAGGCGTATTTGCAAAATACGTTGCCGCACCCGAAAATGAAATCGGCTCAATAAAGTCCGTTTGTTTGTACCCCATTAAATCAATGGTCATTTGGCAAGCAGTCATGCTAACGCCCAACTCAAGACAAAGCGCCCTCAGCTCTTCCACAGGAACCTGTCCTTCCATTAACATCTGCTTTTTAAACCCCCATGTAGCGAGTTTTGCCGCACCTGGAAGTGTCCAGACCAACCCCGGAAGCGCTCTGTTCCAATCAACTTTTTTTAGCCAATCAGGACCAACTGGGCTTTTCATCACCATGCCAGGATTACCTAATGGCGATACTTTTAGTCCGCTGGTGTCTTTTAACAGGCAGTTTAAACCGTAAAAAGTAAAAAACAGCTCAACCTTTTTATCCATTGCGGCGGCGGTACTGGCTAAAATAAACACGGGGTACGCCCAATCCAGCGTGCCTTTGGTATGTATAATACTTAACTGCTCTGTTGATGAATCATCCACTTTTATCCCCCCCCTCTTCCAACGAGCCTTTGCGCCATATTTTAAACTCAATAAAGGGCTGTGTTTGTAATAATGCCCACTCTAGTTTCTGCTGCTGACAAAAGGCCGGAATATCTTTCAGCCCTCCATCATCGGTTAGTGCTAATAAAAAAACACTCTCTTTCGCTGTGTTTTGCGTTAATGCTTTCTTAAGCTTAATTACTGGCATAGGACACGCTAATCCTTTACTATCCACTATAACATTCACAATATACTCTTTTAATGAAGGCCGAGCCTTCTTAACCGCTGAGCCATGTTTACACTCAAAATGAATACGTTCCCTTTTTATACAAAGGCATTTAACGCGCCATTTTACCATCTCCTATTCATGTTGGTGCTATTAACCCCAGCGTCAATAATCCAAGCAGCCAAACTACCCGATTTAGGGTCATCCGACCTGATCGCTTACAACATAAATGTGGAACAAGCACTGGGGCGGGCTTTTAATACCGCGCTACACACACAATATAACCTAAACTACGATCCTGATGTGGTCAGCTATATTCGAAAAATAGGCCATGAGATTGTCAGTCAAATAGGAGAACGACGTTCATTTAAGTTTTACGTGGTAGACGACCCTAATATAAATGCTTTTGCTGGCCCCAATGGCATTATTGGCATTCATACTGGTCTGATTTTAGCGGCTAAAAATGAAGATGAGTTAGCGGCTGTTATTGCACATGAAATTGCCCACGTAACTCAAAATCACCTCTCTCGTGGCTATGAAAAAAACAGCAAACAAAGCAATTTAAACACCATTGCTACTCTGCTCGCGGCGGTTTTAATTGGTATGTATGACAGCTCGGCTGTCTATCCAACATTAATTGCTGGCTTAAGCCTTGATATTGAGCAACAGCTTAAAAACTCACGATTGCATGAGTCTGAAGCGGATCACATCGGCATTCAACTTCTAAGCCAAGCGGGTTACAACCCACACGCGATGGGTGATTTTTTTGCTCGACTCGCCAAAGAAAGTCAAAATAGCGCCTCTCAAATACCTGAAATATTACGCTCACATCCCGTCACAGAACGCCGTATTGCGGAATCTGAAAATCGTGCCCAATTACTTGCCGTACAATCATCGAAACAGCCCAACAATTACCTAAAACTTATCCAACTAAAATTAAAAACTGACAAAAAAGCAAACGAACAACAGCGCGTACAAAACCTATCCAAACCGCTCGCTTGCTACCAAAAAAACTTACACATTCTGGCGAGACAAACCCCTTTCTCTCTTGCCAAAATTGAGTGCCTACAAACCCTTGTAAAACAAAACCCAAACCACCCTTTTTACACCACGCTACTTTTACAGATTTTGGCACAACACCCTACTATCGCTTCAAAAGCAACGCTATCAGCACTCAACCAATCGGACTACCTACTAGACCTCTACCCGAATAATACCGCTGTATTACTCGAGTACACCAATTTATTGCTCTCATTAAAAAAAGACTCAAAAGTGATTGCCCTACTAAAAAGCTACGATGAAAACCAACGATACACGTATCAAGTGTATAAAAAACTCTCTGAAATTTATGCCAGCCAACAACAAACCGCTGATGCCTACTTTTTTTTAGCCCTTGCCCAATTCAATATTGGCAATACAAAAAAAACCTCTTACCTATTAAAGCAAGCCAAAATAACCGCCACCCCCACACTCAAACAACGCATTGCACGATTTGAACACCAAAACAGCAACCTATTGAAAACCAAGGAGATAAGCAAACACTAATACCTACATATAAGAAAATACTGTTGGGTGATTAAAAATACTATAGCTATAGTATCCCTAAAATACTTGCGTTTATCGCCCAACTGAGTAAGCTACAAAACAAAGAGCAAAAAAATGCTTTATATTTTTTATAAAAATATTCCGATGCAATAGAATTGTAAATCAACGACCATGTTGAAAAACACTCTTTAGGAGGAAAGAAATAATGATTTCTAAAATGAAGCACTTACTGGCAGCCCTCGCAATTTCTGGGTTTGTTATCTCAACACCCATAACGGCGACGGCCGCAGAGCCTTCTGCGGCAACCATTGAGGAAGGCAAAAAACTCGCCTTTTCTAGATCAAAAGGCAACTGTTTAGCCTGTCATGCCATCAAAGGAGGTTCCATGCCGGGCAATATCGGCCCTGCACTCGTTGCAATGAAACTGCGCTTTCCCGATAAGCAAAAATTAGTTGATAAAATATGGGGAACGCCTGAAACTCAAACGGTACCCAACAGCATGATGCCTCCTTTTGGAAGACACGGCATCTTAACGGATGATGAAGTCAACACCATCACTGATTACATTTACACACTATAAAAACTTAAACATCAACAAAACCTTAACAGGGAGTTAAATCTTATGAAACGTAGATCTTTTCTTAAAGGTACCCTCGCAACGGGTGCAACCGTCGTAGCCGTTAACGCTGGCTTATTAACACCAACGACCGTGCTTGCAGATTGGAATAAAAAAGCCTTTGGCTCAAAAACCACTGAAGACGCACTTTCAAATTTTTTTGGTTCAAGTACCACAACCGCTTCAAGTGATATCAAACTAAAAGCACCATCCATTGCAGAAAATGGTGCCGTTACCCCAATTACTGTAGATGCAACCGCCATTAGTGGTGTTGAATCCATTGCTATTTTAGGCAGTAAAAACCCAATGCCTCTCGTATGCGAATACTCCTTCGCTCCTGCAGCACTTGGCTTTGTATCAACACGAATCAAACTTGGACAAACAATGAATGTCGTGGCGATTGTCAAAGCAGACGGTAAGTTGCTCAAAGCGGAACAAGAAGTCAAAGTAACCATCGGTGGTTGTGGCGGTTAAAGATACCCCCTACAAACACAACGACTTAAAATATTATGGAAAGGAATAAATATGTCTATTAAAATCAGAATGCGTGGAAAATCGAAAGCGGGCGTAGCTGAAGTCAAAGCACTTATCAAGCACCCAATGGAATCAGGACTCCGTATGGATAAAAAAACAGGAAAGCCTTACCCTGCTAAATTTATCGAAACGGTTGAAATCGCAGTCAATGGCGAAACAGCAGTCAATGCACAATGGTCTGGTGCTGTTTCAGCCAACCCATACGTTTCCGTTAAAGTAAAAGCCAACTCTGGAGATGAAGTCTCCATTGCGGTTATTGATAACACCGGTTCAAAAGGTAGTTCAACACTTAAATTAAAATAATTTATTTTATGCCTTCTAAACTCGCTTAAATTAAGGATGTGAAATTGGAAGGCATAGGGAGTCTCTGAATAAGTCACACTTCACTTTTGGGTGTCAATTTATTCATAGGCTTCCTAATTAAAGCTCTGACTACAACTCAATAAAACCAAATAAAGCTCTCGGGCGGAGGATTGGAATGAAAAAAACATTACTAATCGCTTTATCTTTAGGGGTTTCAATGCTGGCAACATCAAGCATGGCCGCAACCATTGATCCTGAAACAGATCGACAACAGTTTATCGAATTTTTTAAAGCAAAAAACCCTAATATTTCACCAGAAGAATACATCAATGGTGCCTATGTTTATTCAGCAGATAAGATGGCACAATGGGAAGCCGCAGAAGAGTTTCCTCCTTACTTAGATGCAATTGATGAAGGCGAAGCGCTTTACAATAAAGACCTTGCTGTTTATCAGAAATGCTTTGGATCTGATGTCAGTAAAATTCGTGTCAAATATCCTTACTTTGATGAAGCCAGCAAACAGGTGGTTACGCTTGAAGGTGCTATCAATAAGTGTCGAACCGATGCTGGTTTAAAACCTTATGGTTGGAAAAAAGGACCGATTGCACAAATCAGTGCTTACTTAGCGGATAATGCACGTGGTCAAAAAATTGATGTCAAAATTGAGTCTGATGCTGCACTCGCTGCTTATAACAAAGGGCGTGATTTTTTCAATAAGCCACGAGGACAATTTAACCTGTCTTGTGCAAAATGCCATGTTGATAACTCAGGACGAAATGCACGTTCCAACACCTTATCTGCCGCACTAGGACACACGACACACTTTCCCGTCTTCCGTGCAAAATGGCAAAACCTTGGGACCCTTCACCGTCGCTATGAAGGTTGCCAGAAAAATATTCGTGCTAAACCCTATAAAGCACAAAGTGAAACCTATCGTGATCTTGAGTTCTTTCAAGCTTACATGTCCAATGGACTTGAAATTAATGGACCAGGGTATCGTGAATAACGCTTAGCCCTAGTGTCACCCAAAAACCCAGCTCTGACTGGGTTTTTTTAGGCCTAAAAAAACCAGCATGATACTGGCGTTTTAAATCCACAAAAAAGACTTTTTGAAACCTTAATGCTTCAGCATCTGCTCCCCTTCATATAACCAGTCAAACCCTTGGCGTACCCATTTTTCAATGCGAATAATTAGCTCTGGATCGTTTAATCCCATTTTTTGAGCTATCAAAAATACCTTATCCTGCTCCTCTTCACCAAAGTGACCATCTTTATAAGAGATCTTAATCAACTGCTGTAAAGTGATAATTCGAACCTCTTTGCTCGTTAATTTAGAAAGTGTTTCAATGATATCGATATCCGATTTATTTAAATCAAATTCAATGCCATAAGCCGTACTAAAATCCTTAAGATACTGAACCTCTTCTTCGGATATTTCATTGTCTGCGGCGGCTAAATTTGCCGCTAAATCAAAAATGGCTTGATGTTGTTCTTTGCTTAATCGATCTAAAAACATGGCTATCGCTCCAAAAGGGTTATCCCTAATCCCCAGATAGAAATACGAATTAGAGTGTAAGCAATTGATGTGCATAGTGAATTTACTAGTCGAACCAAGGGCTTACGCTATAAACGGATTTTCTATCTGGGGATTAGGAGTTATTATTTATATTCAATTTGAGTCACATCTCGTACCGCACCAAAGGCCGCACTGGTTGTCATGGCCGCATAAGCACGTAATGCCGCACTTATTTTTCTGGGACGTTCTTCAACAGGCTTCCAAGCGTCACGCCCTTTTAGTACCATGGCTTGACGACGCTCTGCCATCAACTCATCGCTTAATACCACTTGAATGGTACGATTAGGAATATCAATTTCAATCACATCCCCCTCCTCTACTAAGCCGATATTTCCGCCTTCTGCAGCTTCTGGCGAAACATGTCCTATCGACAAACCAGACGTACCGCCTGAAAAACGACCATCGGTTAGCAGGGCGCATGCCTTACCTAACCCTTTCGACTTAAGGTAGCTGGTTGGATACAGCATCTCTTGCATTCCAGGTCCACCTTTAGGGCCTTCATAACGAATAATCAACACATCGCCTTCGTTAATCTCGTCGGCCAAAATCGCAGCAACCGAAGACTCTTGGCTTTCAAAAATTCGGGCTTTGCCTGTAAATTTAAAGATAGACTCATCCACGCCTG
>WFNQ01000058.1 GCA_015488565.1 Thiomicrorhabdus sp. | reverse complement strand
TAATCACTATTATGATGTGCATTGCTTTGGTCTGTTGCAATCTGAATGTAAGGAAAACTAAGTGAGCAAACAACCTTTTTCCATTAATGGACGAAAAATAGGAAACGCGTACCCGCCTTATGTGATTGCGGAAATGTCCGCCAATCATAATGGTGATATTCAAAATGCCTATCGTATTATTGATATGGCAAAGCGTGCAGGGGCGGATGCGGTGAAGATGCAAACCTATACCGCAGAGACCTTAACACTGGATTGTGATTTACCCGATTTTCAATTAACTGAAGGGTTGTGGGCAGGGCGTACCTTATTTGAACTGTATCAAGAAGCCTTTACCCCTTGGGCGTGGCACAAGCCGTTGTTTGAGTATGCACAACAGCAAGATATAACCATTTTTAGCTCCCCTTTTGATAGCACTGCAGTGGATTTGTTGGAGGATTTAAATGCCCCAGCCTATAAGATAGCCTCATTTGAAGCGATTGATTTGCCGTTGATTCAGTATGTAGCTCAAACGGGTAAACCGATGATTATTTCAACGGGGATGGCGGATGAGAATGAGATTCAAGAGGCGATTGAGGCAGCGAGGGCTGGTGGTTGCAGCCAGTTAGCCATTTTGCATTGTGTTAGCGGCTATCCAGCCCCAGCAGAAGACTATCACTTAAATACTTTGGTAGATATGCAAACTCGTTTTCAGTTGCCAGTAGGGTTATCAGACCATACATTAGAGAACATTACGGCGATTACCAGCATTGCATTGGGTGCCTGCATTGTCGAAAAACATGTAACTTTGGATCGTCAAGGGTGTGGGCCTGATGACAGTTTTTCACTGGAAGAGGGTGGCTTGGTTGAGTTATGCCGGGGGGTAAAAACGGCTTGGCAAGCGCTTGGGCAGGTTAATTATGGTCGAAAATCCAGTGAACAGGGGAATGCTCAATTTAGGCGTTCTTTGTATTTTGTCAAAGACATTATGGCAGGTGACATTGTTACGAATGAGCACATTAAAAGCATTCGTCCGGGATATGGAATCGCCCCTAAGTATCGAGATCAAGTGATTGGTCAAAGGGCCCCCGTTAATATTAAACGGGGAACAGCCGTGAAAAACAATTGGTTTAAATTAGGAGAGTGGAATGGCCTATAAAACAGAGCAAGAGTCCTTTTGGGCGGGTGAATTTGGCGATGAATACAGCCAACGTAATAACAGTGAATCGTTATTGGTGAATAAAACAGCCTTTTTTTCTAAGGTGTTACAACGGACAGGCGTACTTCAATCGGTGTTGGAGCTTGGTTCCAATGTTGGCTTGAACTTACAAGCCATTAATAAACTACTACCCAATACCGAGTTGTCTGCGATTGAAATTAATGCATTTGCCAAAGAGCAACTTGAAAAGTGGGGAGGCTGTAAAGAGATCTTTCATCAGTCGGCTTTGGAGTTTACATCGGATAACTGTTATGAGATGACGATGATTTTAGGGGTATTGATTCATATTAACCCTCAAGAGTTGCCTCAAATGTATCAAAAACTGTATGACCACAGTCAGCGTTGGGTGTTGCTATCGGAGTCGTATAATCCCACTCCGGTGGAAGTGAAGTACCGTGGGAATGATGGCCGTTATTTTAAACGGGATTTTGCGGGTGAAATGATGGCGCAATATCCGGATTTAAAATTGGTGGATTATGGCTTTATTTATCATGGTGATCCTGCTTTTCCACTGGATGATACCACGTGGTTTTTAATGGAAAAAAGAGCGAATTAGATAAGGTGTAATGGATGAATAGTATTCAAACCAAACAAAATGAGACGGTGTTGGAAGGGTTTTATTCAGCGCAGTTTGATCAAGCAGTTTCTGCGGAGGTTTATAAAACCTTTGTAGGATTACAGCTACCAGATAAAAAGTTATTTGTGGTTTTGGGAACGGACTCGGGACTATTGCTTGATTATTTACAACGTATTGCAACCACTGGGCAACGCTTTATTTGTGTGGATTTTCCAGAGGTGATTGAGTACATAAAACACACTCGGTTAAAACAGTGGGAAGAAGACAGTGTGTTTAAGGTTGAACTGTATACGTTTGAACAGTTTGAGTATGAATATTTGTATCTAAATTATCAAGACTATGTTATTCGAAATGCCATTATTTTATTACGCTCAGTCATATTTGAAAAGGGAGAAGGGAACTACAGTGGGCTGGATGAGCAGCAAAAAGAGGCTTTTCATCAGTTTCAGATTGATCGAGTAGATAATCGTGATTTTAAAATAGCATTTGACCGTCAACTGGACAATGTCTGTGATTTACAGCACCCTTTGTCGGTTATTAAAGGCCAGTTAGCAGGCGATATACCTGCGATTTTATTGGGAGGAGGCCCTTCTTTAGATAAGGTTATTCCATGGTTAAAAGAGAACCAGTCTAAATTATGGATTTTTGCTGCCAGCCGGATTTGTAAGCGGTTACAAAAGGAGGGGATTACCCCTGATTTTATTGGTATATTTGATGGTCAGCCATTGATTTTTGATTACTCTAAAGAGATGTACGCGTTTCAAAAAGACAGTATTTTAGTGACAGGAGAGGGGCCATACCCCCCGTTAATTCGTCAGTGGTCAGGGCTTAAATCTTATAGTAGAAGACGGTTTCCATGGGCAAGAGGGGGGGAAGAAAATTTTGTTTCGGATGGCCCAACGGTGAGCAATGCCTTATTTGGCATTGCGTGTTACTTAGGAGTGCCTCATCTTTATTTAGCAGGCGTTGATTTTTGTTTTACTCCAGAGGGGGTGTGCCATGAATCAGACAGTATTGAAGCGAAAAACCAACAGAATGATGCTTGTGATACAAAAACGATAAACTATAGAGGAGAGGAAGTTTCTACTAATATTCAGTTGTACGATGCGCGTAATTCGCTGGAGACGCATCTCATCCAACTTAAGCAAAATTGGCCACAGTTTAAGGCGTCAAATTTGAATAATGGAGCAGCCATGATACAAGGCATTCATTATCAACCTTTTGAGCAGATTAAATTAGGAGGGGAGAAGTTTAAGGTAGTTGAACAGTTTCAGGATGCCTTGCAGTGGAATTCAGTCATCGAAAAGGCCTTTCAGATCTTTTTAAATGGAGAGGTGAATCACCATTCAAAATGGCTGATCAATATTGTTAATGAGTCTAAAAAGGGGTTGCACTTAAGTCGCACGTTATTTTCAGATACGTCAAAACAACGTGTCAAAATTAAAGCGGTACTTAAACAAAAAAACAAGCTTGAAAAAATAGTAGGGGTGGATTATCAAACGCTGGTGAATTATGGCTATCAAGCGTTTATGGAAACATTACAGCCTGTAGAGTCTGAGATGGATATGTCGCAACAAGAGATGCAAGATGCCTTGATGGGCTTTTTTGGCGGTTTAAAGGATGCGGCAGAAGGTTTTTTGGCCAAACTAGAGGAGCTTAAGTTGGAAGTTGAGTTTCGTTTACTGGAGTTAAATCCAGAAACGGACTTTTTACTATTGGCTGATGGTTGGTTTAAGCGAGGTATTCCAGGGCGATTTCATGTTTGGATAGAACATCTTTCAGAGAGGTCGTATGATGAGATTCAAAGTCATTATTCTGATAAGGTGGCTGAATTAGAGTGTGCTTTTCAAAAAATGAAAACAGATGAAAGTGCACTGGAAGCGGTATTTAAACAGCGTTTAAGTTCTCCTGAAACATTTATTTCCAGATTAAACCAAGCTTTTGAAGCGAAAGATTTAACAGAGGTTCAAACCATTCTTAGGCAGCTGTCTTTAATTTCTTCAACAGAGCATTCAATTGCAAGGTGGTTGGCGATAGGAATGAAGCTGGAGTTGATTGGTGATATTGAAGATGCGCTTATTTTTTATCAAACAGTGGACCCTTATAAAAAACAGTACTGGATTCAACAGCAGGTTTTTCCATTGGCCTTTGCATTGAATCAGCCTGAAAAAGGGTTGCAAGTACTTCATGTGTTGAGTTTAATGAATGTGAAGTACTTTCCTAAGTATGCTGAAGCATTAGCCCTACTAGGGGAGCGTGACAGTGCGATTGCTGTTTATCAAGCGTACCCGCTATTGTATGAAGATACAGAGGCTTTAATTGAGTTAATTAAGCTGTTGGTTCAGAAACCTGATATTGAGGCTGCGAATCAAATTGTACAAAAAGCGGAGACAAGCACCTTCATTGACCAAGAGGTATTACAAAATTTTATTGATAGTCTTAATAGTTAAGGACGTAAAACATCTCCTCTAATAAGTATAAGTCCTTGTAAAAAATATAAGTTATTTTCTCTCTCCCCCCTATTTAAACCACTCTTTTTAGAGTGGTTTTTTTGTTTTAAATCCCCGTATATCAATGATTGAATGATTTTTACTTTTTTTTTATTAAATAAACCTAAAGCTTTCTTTTAACCGACCGTTAAGGTAATTGAAGGCAGGAGACACTGTCTCAAATTATAAAAAATAGATAAACATAAAACACAAAAAGTAACACACAAGGAGTACATATCATGGCAATGGTAATTAACACAAATATTGGTTCATTAAACGCAACACGTCAATTGGACATGTCTAGTAGAGACCTTTCTGTTTCGATGGAACGTTTAACCTCTGGTTTAAGAATTAACAGTGCAGCAGACGATGCGGCTGGATTAGCGGTAGCAACGAATATGACAACCCAAATTATGGGTACAGATATGGCGATTCGTAATACCAATGATGGTATCTCGTTAGCACAAACCATTGATGGTGCATCGGAAGAGATGACCAATATGATGCAACGTCAACGTGAACTGGCGATTCAGTCATTAAACGGAACCTATTCTGCTGCAAACCGTACGGCAATGGATGCAGAGTTTAATGCATTATCAGCTGAATTGACTCGTATTGCTTCGACCACCAAGTTTAACGGTGTTCCAGTAATGAACACCAATGCTCAAATAGAAATTCATGCAGGTTGGGAAGATAATGCAGCTGACTCAATTACAGTAACCGCCATTGGTGGTTCGGCAATCGCAGTCTCGATAACTGCGCTAGGAGTAGATACGTCAGCCAATGCTGCCTTAGCTATTATAGGGTTAAATAATAATTTAAGTATCCTTAGTACAGCACGTTCAGGTGTGGGTGCGGTACAAAACCGTTTGGAATACACGGTGGCTAACTTACAGAATGTCAGTGAAAACATTAGCGCTTCTCGCTCAGCGATTCAAGATGCAGATTTTGCAAAAGAGAGTGCCAACCTTGCAAGAACTCAAGTATTGCAACAAGCGGGTATGAGTATGTTAAGTCAAGCCAATCAGGCCTCTCAAAATGTGATGCAACTGTTGCAGTAAAGGTTTCTTCATCTGGCAGTATTGCCCGATGAGAATAAAATTTAAAGCACTTTAAGGTGTTTTAAACAAAATTTGTCAGAGTTATTTGGCAAATAATCTTAAAAGATAGTTTTTAAAACAGATTTACTGGTTTGGAGCTATTAACGATTCTTTATAAGAATAAGGAGATTTATCATGGCTATGGTAATCAACACAAATGTAGGCTCTTTGAATGCGACTCGTCAACTGGATAGTTCAAGTCGTGATCTTTCGGTATCGATGGAACGTTTAACGTCTGGCCTTCGTATTAACAGTGCAGCAGATGATGCGGCAGGGTTAGCGGTAGCAACCAATATGACGACCCAAATTATGGGTACAGATATGGCGGTTCGTAATGCCAATGATGGTATTTCAATGGCACAAACCATTGATGGTGCGGCTGAAGAGATGACTAACATGATGCAGCGTCAACGTGAGTTGGCGATTCAGTCATTAAACGGAACCTATACCGCAGAAAACCGTTCAGCAATGGATGCAGAGTTTAATGCGCTATCGGCGGAGCTGACCCGTATTGCTTCAACCACAAAGTTTAATGGTATCGCAATTATGAATACAGCGGTATCGACTAATCTTCAAGTGGGTTGGGAAGATAATGCAGCGGATTCGATTAATATTACCACTGTAGGAGGTTCGGCAATAGCAGTCTCGATAACTGCGTTAGGGGTAGATACGTCAGCCAATGCTGCCTTAGCTATTACAGGGTTAAATAATAACTTAAGTATCCTTAGTACAGCACGTTCAGGCGTGGGTGCGGTACAAAATCGTCTTGAATATACGGTATCTAATTTACAAAATGTAAGTGAAAATACATCATCCGCTCGCTCAAGTATCCAAGATGCAGATTTTGCAAAAGAGAGTGCTGACCTTGCTAAAAACCAAGTGTTACAACAAGCGGGTATGAGCATGTTAAGTCAAGCCAATCAATCTTCTCAAAATGTATTATCGTTATTACGTTAATTCGTTAAAAAGGAGTGGTTCAATAGGGAGGGTTTGATATGGATATAAATACTGTATCATCAACGCCTGCTATTGGAAAAAGCACTCTACAAGCCGACACTCAGTCGGCTGTAGAGGCGCCAACCTTACAGCAGAAAGAGGTATTTGTTGAGGCAACTTCTCAAAATGCTCAAAAGGCAGGTGCAAAAGAGGTTCAACAGCAAGTTGAACAGGTTAACTCAAGACTTGAACAACTTGGTATGGGAGTCTCTTTTTCAGTTGATGCAAGTTCGCAATCTCCAGTGATAAAAGTCATTGATAGATCAACAGATGAAGTGATTAAACAATTCCCGAATGAAGGGTCGCTTAAACGGATGGAACACATTCAAAGTTACTTGGATTCGGTACAGCAAAATGGTATGACAAATAAAGAAAATTTGACAGGTGTCCTGTTCAATGAAATCATATAAGTAATTATATTGATATGAATAGGAGGATGTATGGCAACGATAAGTGGTGTGCAACCGAGTGGATTAACCACTGCACCTATCAATAGTTCTATTGGCAATGCCAGTAATACGATAAAATCGGATGTTTCTGGCAATTTTCAGGGGCTAAGTCAGCAAAAAGTGG
>WFNQ01000057.1 GCA_015488565.1 Thiomicrorhabdus sp. | reverse complement strand
TGTTTGTAGAGTACTTTGGCGGTATTTTGAATGTGTTCGGCTTGTAGTGTGTCTACTTTCATCCACAGTTGCATGGCTTTGACACTGATTTCTCGAATGTCTTTAGCGTAAACTCGTCCCAAACTATCAAGAATTAACCCCTCTCTTAGTGCATTGGCTGAGACTTGCATTTGCTCAATATTGAGTTCGATAAAGGAGGCGATTAAAATGGCGAGTCCACCGGCAAAAACGGGACGTCGTTCATCTTTTAACCCTTCTAGTTTGATGCTTTGAATGGAGTTTGACTCAATGAGTTTTTGCTTGAGTTTGAGCATGCTTTTAAGGGTGATGCCTGACTCACTCCAGCGATTGAGTTCGATTATTTTACCAATGGCTTTAATGGAACCCGATGCACCTATGGCGGTGTCCCAGCCTAGTTTGTTGAGCTTGCTGCGATGTGGCCTTAATATTTGGCGACAGTGTGCAATGGCGGCATTCATATTGTCTTCGGTAATTTCGCCTTTGGAAAAAAAGGCTTGAGTGATGCTAATGCAACCCATTTCGGTGCTGGTTAAGTGGCTGTTTTCAACGTGTTGTCCAATAATATATTCTGTACTGCCTCCACCAATGTCCATGACCAATCGTTGGTCATCGTTGGCGGGGAGTCCGTGGGAAACGCCTAGGTAAATTAGACGTGCTTCTTCTTGGCCGGAGATAATTTTGATGCTACAGCCGAGGGCTTGTTTGCTCTGTTTTAAAAATTTTTGACTGTTTTTGGCATTGCGTAAGGTATTGGTTCCCACGGCACGAATGTTCTTATTTGGAATGCCTTTCAGGCGCTGTCCAAAGCGTTCTAGGCACTCAATTCCTGTTTGAAAGGCTTTATCGGTCAAGTTGCCGTCTTTATCGAGTCCGCTTCTAAGACGAACCATCTCTTTATGTTTGTCGATAACTTGAAATTGGCCATGTGTTTCTCGGGCAATAATCATGTGAAAGCTGTTAGAACCTAAGTCAATTGCGGCATAGAGCGATTGATCTAGGTTGTCTATTGGTGCAGTTTCCTTTGAGTCATCTGTATTTTGTTTTGGCATGTAAGTCTCAATTATGGTGTATAAGTTTCAATTAAGGATTGCTGTGCATTAAATGGCGGCAGGTTATCTTGCTTGGGCTGGTAACTGCCATTTGGTTGTAATTGCCATGCTCCTGTATTGTCTTTTAGGTAAATGATCAGTCCTTCATGGTAAACCTGCTGAAAACAGTCCGGATCTAACAGCGGAAAACAGGTCTCTACACGCGCAAATAAGTTGCGCTTCATCCAGTCGGCACTGGAGCCAAACAGTTCTGCCTCGCCACCACTGTTTAAAAAGTAGTAGATACGATGGTGTTCTAAAAACCGCCCAATAATGGAGGTGACGGTGATATTTTCAGACAGGCCTGGAATGCCTGGTCTAAGGCTGCAAATCCCGCGAACAATGAGGTCAATTTGCACTCCCGCTTGCGATGCTTCGTACAGCGCATCAATGATGGTCTCCTCTTCCAATCCATTCATTTTGGCAATAATACGAGCGGGTTTGCCCCGTCGAGCATGTTCGGCTTCACGCTGAATTTTCTCAATCATGCTACTTTGTAACGTAAAAGGGGACTGCAACAGCACGTCCAAATCTTTGGTGTCGCCTAAACTGGTGAGCTGCTGAAATATTTTAGAGGCATCGTTGCCAATTTCGGGATTGGCGGTGAGCAGGCCAAAATCGGTATAAAAACGAGTGGTAATGTGGTGGTAATTTCCAGTGCCTAAGTGGGTATAGCGTTGAATTTTATCCCCCTCTCGGCGAATCACCAAAATCATTTTGGCATGGGTTTTATACCCCACCACACCATAGACCACATGCACGCCCGCATCCTGTAAGCGCATGGCTTGAATGATATTGTTGTCCTCATCAAAACGGGCGCGTAGTTCGACCACGGCGGTGACCTCTTTGCCATTTTGGGCGGCTCGCTCCAAGGCTTTAATAATTTTAGAATTTTCACCCGTGCGGTAAAGCGTCATTCGAATAGCCAATACATCTGGATCGGTGGCGGCTTGTTGTAAAAAATCAATAACGGGGGTAAAGGCATCGTAGGGGTGGTGTAATAAAATATCTTTGTTGCGAATTTTATCAAACAACGTTTCAGTCACCGCTTGGCGTTTAAACAGTTTAAACGGGCTTCTGGATTTACGCTTGGTGTTCATTATTTTTGGCGCGTAAGGGGGGAACAATAAGTCCGAACGGTTGGCCATATCGGGCACGGCACTCAAACGGTGTAAGTTCACGGGGCCATTGACTTGAAACAGTGCTTTTTCATCCAGTTGAAAGCGATCTAATAGGTAGTCAATGATATTGCGAGGACAGTTATCCGCCACCTCAAGGCGAATGCTCCCGCCATATTGACGACCAGACAGCTCACCACGCAAGGCGCTCATTAAATCCTCAACCTCTTCTTCATCAATCACTAAGTTGGTATTACGAGTTACCCTAAACTGATAACAACCTGTGACGGTCATGCCGGGAAATAAGCGTGAAACATTCGCGTGTAAAATGGAGGATAAAAAGACAAAATCATTTTCACCCTCTGTGGCTTCTGGCGGCAGTTTAATCACTCGGGGCAAAGAACGGGGGACAGGTACAATTGCCAATCCGTTAGA
>WFNQ01000056.1 GCA_015488565.1 Thiomicrorhabdus sp. | reverse complement strand
GGCATTCATTTCAGTCTCATTCCGATACGGAGGTGATATTAAAAGGTTACCGTCAGTGGGGCATGGAGTGTGTGCAATATTTTGAAGGCATGTTTGCTTTTGCAATTTGGGATGATGACTTGCAACAGCTTTTGCTGGCAAGAGATCGGCTTGGTATTAAACCGCTCTATTATGCACCAGTGGCTGGTGGCGTACGCTTTGCTTCGACGACTCAGGCCTTGTTATTAGAGAATGATATTGACACAGAGATTGACCCTATTGGACTGCATCATCAATTAACTCTACACGCGGTGATTCCTGCGCCTCATACCATTTTAAAAGGCATTCGAAAACTGGAACCTGGGCATTGGATGATTATTAATCCTGATGGTCAAATGTTTAAAAAGTGTTTTTGGCATTTAGAGACCACGGCTCCTAAAAATCTAGATGGAAAACCAACGCCACAAACCGAATCAGAATGGATTGATTGTATTCATAAGAGCTTAAAAAAAGCGGTATTAAAACGCTTAACGGCAGCAGATGTGCCTGTGGGTGTCTTGCTTTCTGGCGGATTGGATTCCAGTTTATTAGTCGCGTTATTGGATGAGGCGGGGGTAAAAAATATCAAAACATTTTCGATTGGGTTTGAAGATGCGCCAGAGGAGAAGGGCAATGAATTTGAGTTTTCGGACTTAGTCGTTGAACGCTATCAAACCGATCACCAAAAGATTTTGATTTCGAATGAAGCGGTATTGCCACGTTTACATGAGGCGGTCGAAGCCATGTCTGAGCCAATGGTAGGACAAGATGCGATTGCGTTTTACTTGTTATCAGAGCAGGTTTCTAAATGTGTAAAAGTGGTGATGTCGGGGCAGGGAGCCGATGAGGTATTTGGGGGGTATGATTGGTATTCTAAAATGCATCAAGCGGGACAGGGAATTGATCTGTCCAACCCTGATGAAGCGGTGGCCGCTTTTGCGCCCTACTATTTTGACCGCTCACATCAAGAGTGGCTAGAGGTGATTAATCCAAAATACCATATTGAAGATGTTACCTCAAAACTCGTTGGAGACCGTTTAACAGAAGGGGGGGGGGATTCTTTTTTAGATCAAGTATTACGGTTTGATGTGACGACCCTGATTGTAGATGATCCTGTGAAACGAGTGGATAATATGACGATGGCATGGGGATTGGAAGCACGTGTTCCATTTCTAGATCATAAGTTGGTTGAGTTGGCGATGATGGCGCCTGATGTATTAAAAATTAAACAAGATGGTAAGTTTATTTTAAAAACCATTGCACGAGGAATGGTGCCCGATGAGATTATTGATCGTCCAAAAGTGGCCTTTCCAATGCCTGCC
Source organism: Thiomicrorhabdus sp. (assembly GCA_015488565.1). Classification (GTDB taxonomy): domain Bacteria; phylum Pseudomonadota; class Gammaproteobacteria; order Thiomicrospirales; family Thiomicrospiraceae; genus Thiomicrorhabdus. The sequence continues at coordinate 2,900 of WFNQ01000056.1, read as the reverse complement.
CTTAAATACGTGCGTGGTGAGTTTTATGCGTTTATGAAATCACTCTTAACCTCGCCACAAGCCAAGGCAAGAGGGATTTTTAATCAAGAGAAATTACACGACTTACTCAATAACCCTGAAGCAAAAGAGAGCTTTACCGCGATTCAAGGCAGTAAGTTATGGCATGCGGCTTTATTAGAGTTTTGGTTGCAAAAACATGTAGATAAAACCATTTAAGGTGAAAGCCAAATCCTTACATAGAAAACACGAATCTAGCGCAACTCTTTGGAAAACCTAGGATTTTAAAATATTTCACCGAACCTATGGGTGCGACTGCATATTTAAAAACCCTAGGTTTTCCAAATAGTTACACTATTTTTCACGTTTATATGTAAGGGTTTGGGTGAAACACTTATATATTTTTGGGATATAACCTAGTAAAATACTAGGGATTGTTAAGGGGGGAAGATTTAAACCCTTAAAAAATGATGTATAAAAGGAAGAAACAGTGGAAAATCAAGACCCAGTAGTACAAGAAACGCTTGATCGAATTCATGGTCAAGTGACTAATAATCCTGTTGTGCTTTATATGAAAGGAACGCCTCAAATGCCCTCTTGTGGCTTTTCGAGCCGTGCGGCGCAAGCTTTAGCAGAAACGGAAGAGAAATTTGCGTTTGTAAATATTTTAGCCGATAGTGCGGTATTTGAACATTTACCAAAATATCAAGATTGGCCGACTTTTCCACAACTCTATATTGGTGGAGAACTGCAAGGAGGGTGTGATATTACGCTAGAACTCGCCGAGTCAGGTGAGCTTAAAAAGATGATGGCAGAAGCGATCGCAAAGCAAGCTGAAAAATAAAATTTATTTTTTGAAATAAAAAAGCATTTAATAATATCCTTATAGAGTGATCTCTTTCTCTTATTTAGGGTTTATTAAGTGCTTTTTTGCGTTCTAATCGATTGAAAAGAGATTTTTATGAATTTAGAAAAGGAAAAAAACAGATGAAAAAAGTATTATTTTTTACCAGTTTATTTACGATGTTTGGAAGCAGTTTGGCTTTTTCAATGAGTGAAACGCCAAAATCAAAAGTGCTTGAGATTCCACAAGAGACAGCAAACGGCATTGCATTTCCTGTTAATTATCAAGGTTGGGATACGGTGGCGGTGTCTTATCGAGAAGACAACCAAACGTTACGTGCAATTATTGGCAATCCGCAAGCTATAAAGGCGATCGAAAATGGTCTGACTAATCCTTGGCCAAATGGCGCGGTGTTAGGTAAGCTTGTTTGGAAAGCGAGACAAGATACACATTGGAAAGCAGCTAAGGTACCAGATAAGTTTATTCATGCTGAGTTTATGTTTAAAGATTCGGAGAGATGGGCAGATACGAAAGGTTGGGGATGGGCACGCTGGGTTGGCCTAGACCAAGTTCCTTTTGGAAAAGATGCTGAATCTGCGCATAGCACCTGTATTAGTTGTCATACGCCTGTGGCAGGGCAAGACTGGGTGTTTACTCAACCAGCGGTAATGCCAAAGCGTATTCCTTAAATCGAAAGTAGGCGTATTTTAGTGGGTTGTTTACAGCCTTTTTAAAGGATGATTGTTGACGATTTTACAAAAAAGGTCGGCGGTTTTTTCCGTGTCATAAACGGCGGAGTGGGCTTGTTTGTTATCCCACTCCATGCCCGCTTCAACAATGGCTTTGGCTAAAACGGTCTCTCCGTATGCGAGCCCTGCAAATGAGACGGTATCAAAGGTACTGAACTCATGAAAAGGCGATTTAATTCGGCAACGTTCAGCGGCTTTTTTCACAAACCCTAAATCAAAAAAAGCATTGTGTCCGACTAAAATGGCTCGACTGCACCCCGTTATTTTGAGCTGGTGGTTGATGGGTTTAAAAAGAGCGGTTAAGGCCTCTTTTTCTGTGACGGCTTCTCTAAATGGATGGAATGGGTCTTCCATGCCAATAAACTTAAGAGCACCTTGCTCAATGTTTGCGCCTTTAAAGGGCAGAATGTTTTTATCAAAGGTTGTCCCTCTCACAACATGGCCTGCAGCATTCATTTGTAACATCACCACGGCCATTTCAAGTAGCGCATCGGTTTCACAGTTAAATCCAGCGGTTTCGACATCCACCACGACAGGTAGAAAGCCACGAAAGCGATCTTTTATTTCAGTTATTTTTTTCATTTTTGAGAGAAGGTCTTTTTTTAAATTAATTTAATTAATACTTTAGATTGTCTTTGAAAATTGTATAGAGAGACTCTTTGTGTTGGAAGTGCATCGAGGGTGCTGAGGCTAAAACCGTGCTCAATAAACCAGTGATGTGTGTGTGTGGTAAGTAAAAACAGTTGTTTTAATGTTTGCTGCTGGGCTTTTTGTTCAATGGCTTTAAGCAGTTCATGGCCAAGTGATTGGCCTTGATAACCTGGGTGAACGGCTAAACAGGCAAGCTCTCCCATGGTGTTTGAAATGGGGTAAAGTGCCGCACAGCCAATAATATGTTGGTCGCGTTCAATCACGATAAAGTTATGAATCTCAAGTTCGAGTCTCTCTCGGGAGCGTTTGGCTAAAATACCTTGATTTTCAAGTGGTGTAATCATATCGAGAATGCCGCCCACGTCTTCAATTTTGGCAGGGCGTAACTGGTGGTAGCGATCGCTGAAAATAAGCGTGCCGTATCCATCGCGTGTAAACAGCTCTTGAAGTAAGGCATCGGGTTCGTGTTGATCCAGAAGGTGCACCCGTTTCACATGAAAGTTGGTTTGTGCAACTTGGCTTAAAAAATGGGCTTGAACCTCATTTGTCGTGCTATGAATTTGGGCACTGAGTTCGTTGACACTCATTTGTTTTGGCAGGCCTTGCATCTGCTGAGGGTTACCAAAAATCATCAACTTATCAGCCTGAATGGTTTTAGC
>WFNQ01000055.1 GCA_015488565.1 Thiomicrorhabdus sp. | reverse complement strand
TTGGGTACTCTTTTTGACGAAGTAGCGTCATGCCCAGAACTTTGGTATAAAAGTGAATTGATTTTTCTAAATTTCCAACTCGTAGCATGGTATGTAATAAACGCATAATATTCTCCTTTTGTAACGACTCAACGAATCGTCAAATAGTTAATTAGTTTTTTGAAGGCTCAGTCCTAATCCAACGATAAGCGACAATAAAAGAGATCGCAACGGCAAAAGCACTTAATCCATAACTGAGCTCTGCGCCACCGATTGTCCAAGCGTAGCCTGCGATTAACATTCCTAACGCGCCCCCCAATCCATGACTGGATGCAGCAAATATCGCTTGACCTTTGCCGTGGTGTTTACCCTTAAAATAATCATCAATCAAATGAATGGCCGCGGCATGAAATAGGCCAAAGCTTGCGGCATGTAAAAGCTGTGCTAGGAGCATCCACATAAGGGAGTCGGCTAAATAGGCGTTCATTAACCAGCGCACAATGGTTAATGCCAAACTCAATAAAATCAAAAAACGCACGGTGTGGCGTTTAAAAATAACGCTCATCCAATAAAAAACAGCCACTTCGGCCATAACACCCAGTGCCCACAACCAAGCAATGGTCGTGTTATCGTAGCCTAGGCTATTTAAGTGAATGGTAAAAAAAGCATAATAGACACCATGCGATAACTGCATTAAAAAGCTAACCAGCAACAAACTCCATACCGCAGGTTGCTTGAGTATTTGTAAAAACCCCACTGAAAAAGGCGGATGATGAATGCGTTTTTGATCTTTTAACAGGTAGGTAGACAACCAAACTACCGCTAATAAAACAAACAGGTCAATGGGCAACCAAATAATAGAAAAATGCTCGACTTGCCAGCCGACTAATAGTACGGCAACAATAAAACCGACCGAACCCCAAAGACGGATTTCACCATAACGATGTTTTTCATCCCCTAAACAACCAAAAGTATAAGATTCAAACTGGGGCAGAGAAGCGTGCCAAAAAAAACTAAAAAAAAGAATAGTGAAAAACAGCCCCCAAAACGATTCAAACCATAAAAGGCCAACCGCAAATAAAAGCGCCAACCCCGTTGCCAAACGAACCCAGCGCATTGGCAAGCCTGAACGATCCGCCAACCAGCCCCAAATATTAGGCGCAATGATTTTAGTGGACAACAGCACGGCAAGCAGTTGTCCAATCTCAATCGCCGTTAGGCCAATCGATTGAAAATACAAGCCCATATACGGAAGCAACGCCCCCAACACACCAAAATAAAAAAAATAGTGCAGTGATAAACGTTGAAAAAGAAGGGAATGCCGTTTCAAGAAAGGAAGCGTGTCACGGTTGTTTTGCTAAATCCATCATCGGTGCAACCACATCAGCATTTTGAGCACGGTTACGCATAAAGTGATCTAACAGCACAATCGCCATCTTTGCTTCCGCAATGGGTGTGGCACGAATACCAACACAAGGGTCATGGCGACCTTTTGTCACCATATCCACCGCTTTACCTTCGGTGTTAATGCTTTTACCTGGGGTCATAATACTGGAGGTTGGCTTTAACGCAATGTGCGCCACAATGTCTTGCCCAGTTGAAATACCGCCTAAAATCCCCCCTGCATGATTAGATAAAAATCCATCTGGACTCATCTCATCACGGTGTTCCGTTCCCTTTTGAGCTGCGACGGCAAAACCGTCACCAATTTCGACCCCTTTAACGGCATTAATGCTCATTAATGCATGAGCCAAGTCGGCATCCAATCGGTCAAAAACAGGTTCGCCCAATCCAACGGGGACATTTTTAGCCACTACGGTAATTTTGGCACCAACGGAATTTTTCTGCTTTAACAGCTCGTCCATGTACAAACGAATTTCTTCCTGTTTGTCTTTATCAGGGCAAAAATAGACATTATCATTATCAAAAGGCCATGTCACATTCTCAACCTTAATGGGGCCAAGTTGCGATAAATACCCCTTAATTTCCACACCCAATCGGTCTTTAAGGTACTTTTTGGCAATCGCGCCTGCCGCCACGCGCATCGCCGTTTCACGTGCCGATGAGCGTCCACCACCACGGTAATCTCTAAAACCGTACTTTTGTGTGTAGGTATAATCTGCATGAGAAGGGCGAAACGTCTCGGCTACTTTTGAATAATCTGCCGAGCGTTGGTCTTTATTAAAAATCAATAAACCAATCGGCGTGCCCGTGGTTTTTCCTTCAAACACACCCGATAAAATTTGCACTTCATCGTCTTCACGACGTGCGGTTGCGTGCTTAGATGTACCCGGTTTACGGCGATCCAGTTCAATCTGAATATCCCGCTCACTCAACGCCAGTCCTGGCGGACAACCATCCACAATACAGCCCAATGCGATACCGTGGCTTTCGCCAAACGTCGTCACACGAAAATTTTGTCCAATGGTATTGCCTGACATAATTCTATTTCTCTAAAATTTGGTTATAATCCGCCTATTTTAACCTAATCTTTAAATAAAAATGCAAGGAAGAATGCATGACTTGGCTACACCCTACCCCTTTTATTTTAGAACACACCGTTATTGAAGAAGAAATTGATCGTCTTAGCCATGTAAACAATCAGATTTATTTAAAATGGATGGAAACCATCGCTTGGCAACATAGCCTCTCTGTTGGCGTGGATGAACATGTCATCAAAAATGTTGGAAAAGTCATGGTCATCAAACAGCACCAGATGAACTTTCATCTAAGCTGTCATCTCAACGAACGGTTACAAATAGGTACGTGGGTTGAACCCGTTCAAAAGACCATAAAACGTCATCGTTTTTTTCAAGTAATTCGTTCAAAAGATGGTAAAACTGTATTTACAGGACAAAGTTTGTGGGTATGTATTAACCTAAAAAATCAAAAGCCGACTAAAATTCCAACCGAATTTATTGCCCCTTATCAAAACCACCCCTCATAAAACCACACTTAAAGCATAGGTATTTTTGCCACCTTAAAATATACAACACACATAAAATATGAGATTATAAAGAACAATGAAGTAAGCTCTAAAGCCAAAAATAGGGGAAGTTTTTTATGAAAACCAAAAGATTCTTTTTATTTACCCTTTTAACATGGATATTACTGGTTATCGCCTCATTTGCATGGAATTATAGCGTTGCCAGTAAAGAGCAAGAACGCCTTGCCTTTGAATCGGCCAAAACCTTCTTTGAATACATCAATATCACTCGACTTTGGAACACTCAACACATCGGAGTCTATGTTCCCGTCACTCATAATACTCAGCCTAATCCCTACCTTAACGTGCCCAATCGAGATATTAAGGTCAATGAAAGCCTAACCTTAACTCAAATAAACCCTGCTTACATGATTAAACAAATATCCGATATTGCGATGCAAAAAAGTGGCGTGCAATTTCACTTTACCAGCTTAAACCCCATCAATCCCGCTAACAAACCTACTCCGCTTGAAGTCAAAACACTCAAAGAATTTCAAAACGGATTAAAAGAAAAAGGGCAATTTATCACTAAAAATGGTGAGCCATATTATTTTTATATGGCGCCAATTCATGCCGACGAAAGCTGCTTTGGTTGCCATCCCAAACAAGACTTATTACACAGCAATATTGGAGGTGGCATCAGCATCACCTCCTCTTATATGACAAAAACCCCCTTTCTCACCCTCTTTATAGGGCATGTTATTATTGGATTTATTGGCGTTATTGTCATTATGCTAACCACCCGAAAACTAAGAGAAGCCTATAAAATTATTCAACAACAAGCCACTATCGACGCCCTAACAGGCATACCCAATCGCCGAGTTTTTTCCGAACGAATTGTGACCGAATTTAAACACCATCTACGAGACAAACACCCTCTTTCCGTCATCATGTGTGACATTGATAAATTTAAAGAATTTAATGACACTTATGGGCATCTCGCTGGCGATAAATGCTTAAAACAAATTGCACAACTCATTCAAAACGCCCTAAAACGTCCCGTCGATTTTTGTGCGCGCTATGGGGGGGAAGAATTTATTATTCTCCTGCCCGAAACAGACCAACAAGGCGCACAGCATTTTGCAGAACACCTGCGCCAAAAAGTAGAAGAACTTAATATCCCCAATAAAGCCGTAAAACCCTTTCCAATCGTGACCATCAGCCTTGGCGTCGCCACCATCAGCTCTCAAACCCCCACGTCCTCTTACGAAAATCTCATTCACCAAGCAGACAAAGCACTTTATAAAGCCAAAGAACAAGGCCGCAACCAAGTACAAACATTTAAACGCTAGCTAACTATCCTTTATTAATAAATGTTTTTACGTATAATGCTATTTGTTATTTATTTAATCAAACAGGTAAACCCTATGAACAAAATACTCCGTAACATTGGATTAACAGCCTCCTTAGCTTTAATCTCTAGCACTTCTATAGCAGATAACACTTACATTTTAGATGATATCGGCTTTTATGATGATAACAATAACTACCTCTATTTAGCCAGTATGACAACAGGTGTAGTAGGCAATTTTACAGATACATTTAACTTTACCGTTCCTGAAGGAAATTGGCGACTCGAAGCCGTGGCACTAAGAAATGGATTCGATGGTGTTTCTGAATTTTACAGCATAGAGTATAACGGCAGTTATAATGAAGAAGAAACCTTCTCTATTTCAGACGAAAATGTTGCAACCATCATTCTTGACTCAGCGCCTGTTTTGCCTGGAAACTACTTCTTATCGATTAGTGGCTATTCACCAGAAAACACATCACAATACAGCCTTTTTTTACCTCTTATTGACAGAGATAATGAAAGCTTCAGTTACGACTTAACCAATAAAATCGTAGCAATATCCCCCGTACCAGAACCCAGCTCCATTGCTTTAATGCTAGGTGGTTTAGGGTTAGTTGGCTTTATGGCCGCACGTCGCCGTAAACAAGGTTAAGACATAAAGGCCTCTGCACAATAGCATCACGAAAAAAGAGGGGGCAAGGTGAATTGAGCTTGCCCAACAAACGGTTCAAATCGTAGCTTCACGCTACGCGCAAATCACGACCTAATCTTATTCGTTATACACTTTTTGCCACCAACATTCTTGTCGCACCTTTTTGAAACTCATATTCCACCGCAAGCAATGAAACCTTAACACCATCTCTTTCCAACTCCGCCATGACTGGTTTAAGGTGTGGAGATTCTTTGTTGTCACCAATACATAACAGCGGATAAACTCGCACCTCCTTTGCAACACGACAAAGTTCTTTCATCGACTGTATGTGCTGCTCCAAACCCACATGCTCACTATATAAAAATAAATAGTGAGAACACAAAGCCAAATCAAACTCACCGTTATCAAATGGCAATATTGGTAATGATGCGTCAATATATCTCCCAGAGTTTTGATGTTTTTCATAATCATTTAAAAAGACGGCCATAGCCCCCATTCTGACTTTTCCAAGCTCCTCAACACCACTTATATTTTTCCAAACATAGTCATTTTTGTTCTTTGAAACCTGCTTCATTATTTGAGGGTAAACCTCGTCAATTCTTAACCGTATTTGATCGGGACTAAATCGATAGATAGGATCAATGGATGTCACCCTACCCCCCTTGGCACGTAACTCAGCATTAAAACACGCAGGGCCATCTCCACAACCAAGTATCTTTTTTTCAAGGTCATCACTTGAAAGCGAAAACATATCTCTGTACTCGCTTAATGATCTCCCCCAAGGTACTACTTTTGATAATTCCACGATGATTCCTTGTGTGTATAACGCCAGAACTCAGGTACGAGTGGAGCGTCTCTTGGAGCTGATTACTATGTTTATGTTTTTCATTACTCAATACTTTGCACAAACCAGTTAAACGAGCCAATACAAACCGTATTTCCATCTGTATCTTTTACCGCCACATCAACGCTTATCGTTGATCTTTTTTTCTTCTCAAATTGCTCTTTGAATTTTGACATTGAGTCATCCGCTATTGAAGCGCAGGCAATTACTGACTTTACAGCAGGTTTTTTAAATTTAATTTGAGAATCTCTCACCACAGGAGCAACCTTACCAACAAACTCAGGAAAACATGTTTGTAATGCCTCACCACTCGCCGATTCAGCAAGGACAAAAAGCGCACTTGCATGAATCGTTTGTAAATGATTTTTATTTGATTCATCGAAACCAAGAGTCAAATTCCCTTCTCGGTCTCTCTGTACTCCAACTTTCTTGACGAATGGTATATTAATTATTTCCATCAACTATCCTTATTAAACATAACGAATCAAGCTCAGTGG
>WFNQ01000054.1 GCA_015488565.1 Thiomicrorhabdus sp. | reverse complement strand
AAATAACCGAAGTCAAAAGTAGAATTTTCTCGTAAAATAAACGCAGGAGATACTGCATGAAAACATCAAAATTTACAGAATCATGCACAGAAAAGAAGTCTATAAATAGGAAAAACTATTATGTTGTCTTTGCATCCAAATATTTTAGAAAAAAATGGGGTTAAAGAATTTGCTGTATTACCTTTTGAGGAGTATTTAGTTCTAACAGAAGAATTACAAAATTATGAAGACCTCAAAAACTTAAAAGAAGCGAAATCTTTAGAAGGGCATCATGAAGGAATGAGCCTTGATGATGCAAAAAAAGAATGGGGCTTATAATCAGGCGTATTTTTACCCGTGTATTCTTTCGTAAAAAGGTCTCTTTATAGATGCCTAAAAAAGACAGTGTGCCGTTTGTTTTTATCATTTACAACCCGAATCGTGTTTAGATAGGGCTTAACTTAAGAGTATTAATTTAGTGATTCAGCGTTCTTCACATTTACAATTTACTGAACATTCGGTGTCTTTTTTTCGACTGGTTGATATTGTCGTTATCTCTGTGGCTTTGTTGTTGGTGATGAGCTGGTATCAAGTCTTGTTTAGTAAAGATTATTTGTTGCTACTGATCGCAAGTTTAGTGATCTTTAGTTATGTTTCTCAGTCTGTTCAGTTGTATCAGTCTATTCAGTTAAACCTATTTACTCAGCAGTTTTTATTATTGTTTGCGGTATTGAGTTTAACTTCTTTATTTGTGACCTTAGTTCTCTTTTTAACCAAAGAGGGTGATTCTTACTCACGGTTTGTGTTGGCTTTCTGGTATGTCTCCTCGTTACTTGGTTTGATGGGATGGCGTTTGATTTACCGTAAGTTAAAACGGCAGTGTTATCTTCAAGGAAGGGGTTTACGCAAGGTAGCGATTATTGGCATGACTCCAACGGGGGTAAAGCTATTTAATGAAATACAAAGCCATCCTGAATTAGGGGTTAAATGCATCGGTTTTTTTGATGATCGAGAATCATCTCGTTTAGAAGGCGATACGTCACAGATTATTGGCTCGGTTTCGCAAGCGATTGAGATGGCTCAGCGCAATGAAATAGACTGTGTGTATATTTGCTTGCCTCTTCAGGCTGAGCAGCGTATTGCTGAGATGATTCACTCTTTAGGGGACACCACGACAGATGTGTATATGGTGCCTAATTTTTTATTGAATAACTTGATGCATGGCAATGTCGGGCGTGTGGGTGCTTTGGATACGATTAGTGTGTTTGAATCCCCCATCTCAGGCATGAAAGATTTTTATAAGCGTACGTTTGATATTGTGTTTAGTTGTTGTGCTCTGATTGGATTGTCGCCTATTTTTTTAGTGATTGCGATTGCGATTAAACGGGATTCAAAAGGGCCGATTTTTTTTAGACAAGATCGCTATGGTTTAGATGGTAAGCGTATTGGCGTGTATAAGTTTCGCTCTATGAGCGTGATGGATAACGATACCGTGGTAAAGCAGGCCACTAAAAATGATAGTCGTATTACGAAGGTGGGGGGCTTCTTGCGTAAAACATCACTGGATGAGTTACCACAATTTTTTAATGTATTGATGGGCGATATGTCGGTTGTTGGCCCAAGACCCCATGCCGTGGCGCATAATGAAGAGTACCGTAAGCGAGTAGACTACTACATGTTACGCCATAAAGTTCGCCCTGGCATTACGGGCTGGGCACAAATTAATGGTTGGCGTGGTGAAACCGATACGCTTGAAAAAATGGAAAAACGCATTGAATACGATTTAGATTATATTCGCCATTGGAGTATTTGGTTTGATATTAAAATTATTTTTTGGACCTTCTTTAAAGGGTTTATGAATAAGAACGCGTATTAACTATTAACGGCTTGTTTAGGCTGTCTTGAGCAAGCTCAATTTACTTTGCTATTCTGGCTATTGTTATGAATTTTGATATATACAAGCATCTAATACACTTAAAACTTCATTTAACAATTCGTCATCTGCTTTTTCAATAAACTTTACTCGACGGCTTATATAATCAATTGACTTTACCTGCTCAACCATAATAAAACCTGTTAATGATGATTTTTCTGAAATGTTAATATGAAAAGGGATGTTACGGTCTGTATTTGTAACTGGACAAACAATAGTAAGCCCCATTGCTTTATTGAACAAGCTATTGCTAATAACCAATGCTGGCCTTCTTCCTTTTTGTTCATGCCCTGATTGTGGGTCAAAAGTGGCTACAATAAAATCACCTTTTTCGGGGATATAATTCGGCATCTACCAAACCTCTCGTCCTGAAGGAGTACCCCAGTTTTCTTCTTCTACCTTATAATCATCGGGTATTTTACTAATCAAGGCTTTGATGTCGTATTTACCTCTTATTTTATGAGTAGGCTCTACAATAATTTTTCCGTTATTGGCTGAAATGGTGACTTCTTCACCTATTTTTATATGAGAATTTTCAAGAAGATTTTTAGGAATTCTAATTCCTTGGCTATTCCCCCACTTTTGAACCTTAGATAACATAATAAACCTCCCAACATGATATTTTTATACGGATGTATATCTAAGTATATACTTCAGGTGATTGTATTCAAGTTGTATTTTTAGGGGGATTACAGTTAGCGCAAAATTTTAATGACTTTGTATCGGCTTGAGGTGGCGTTTGGAATATGAATGGTAACGGTTTTGTCACGAGGTATGACGCTAAAATTTGCTTTAACGGCTTTAAATTGCTGCTTGCTTTTGTGCCACTCTAATATTTGATAGGGTGTATTGGGGTTAAGTCGGTTGGTGGTGATGATAAGGGCATGCTTTGAGCGGTGAACTTTAAACAGATCATAGGGTTTAGCAAGAGGTTCGCCAATAAACAGTCCTTCACTGGGTTGCAGTACCGATTTCCAATAGGCTTCGATTAAGGTTTCGCCTTGTAAATATCGTGGAATCAATATTTCAGGATTGGGAAATTTTT
>WFNQ01000053.1 GCA_015488565.1 Thiomicrorhabdus sp. | reverse complement strand
TTTCAACGCATATTCACGCAGATGGGCAGTATGAAGAGTTGCTTCATGTGCCATCAGGGCTTTCAAAGTTACCGCAGACCGATGCGATTGAAGAACGTACCATGAACATGAAAGGCAATGAAGTATTTAAAATGGCCGTGAATACGTTGAGCCGTATTGCCAAAGAAACGTTAGAAGCCAATGGACTGCAAAAAGAAGATATTGATTGGTTAGTGCCACATCAAGCAAACTTACGCATTATTAATGGTACGGCCAAAAAGTTAAAGCTTTCACCAGAGCAAGCCGTGATTACGGTGCATAAGCACGCAAATACTTCCAGTGCTTCTGTTCCCATGGCATTAGACGAAGCCATTCGTGATGGTCGAATTCAACGAGGTCAGTTATTGTTATTAGAGGCCTTTGGTGGCGGATTTACTTGGGGCTCAGCGTTAATACGCTATTAAGGTCGGTCTCTTTTGCCATTAAAGCGCATTAAAGCAGTCAAAAATTAGAAAAGGTAATCAAAATTATGTCGTATGCATTTATTTTCCCCGGTCAAGGTTCACAGTCGGTAGGTATGTTATCAGAGCTTGCCGCTTCTCATGCTCAAGTGGCGAAGGTGTTTGATGAAGCCTCGTCGGTATTGAATTATGATTTATGGAATGTGGTGCAGAATGATTCGGAAGGTACGTTAAATCAAACGGATGTGACGCAACCCGCTATGTTAGCGGCGGGGATCGCCGTGTATCGTACGTTACTGGCTCAAAAATCATGTGCACCAGCCTTTATGGCGGGACACTCTTTGGGTGAATATACGGCACTCGTGGCCAGTGGTGTGATGACCTTGGCGCAAGGTATTGAGTTGGTTGCCGAACGTGGTCGATTGATGCAGGCAGCAGTGCCTGCTGGACAAGGCGCAATGGCGGCGATATTAGGTTTAGAGGATGCGCAAGTGCTTGCGGTGTGTGAGCAGGCAGATGGTATTGTAGAGGTGGTTAATTTTAACTCCCCCGGTCAAGTGGTGATTGCGGGCAATAAAGCCGCAGTAGAGGCGGCAATGGCTTTAGCAACGGAGGCGGGAGCATCTCGCGTTGTGCCTTTGCCTGTTAGCGTGCCGTCTCATTGCTCTTTAATGAAGCCTGCGGCCGACCAGTTAGCTGAAAAGCTTAAGGGGATGGAATTTAATATGCCTACCGTCCCTGTTTTGCATAATGTTCAATTTAGCGAAGCAAAAGATGTTGATGAGATTAAAGCATTGTTGGTTCAGCAGTTATATCAACCTGTTCAATGGGTTAAAACGATAAATTCCATGAAGAATCAAGGGGTTGAGTTGCTGTATGAACTTGGGCCTGGAAAGGTGTTAATGGGGTTAAATCGCCGCATTGACCGAAAAATGAAGGTGCACCCTATTTTTGATGACACAACATTAGAAAAAGCGTTAGCAAGTTTGTAGAATAGTCAGTATCATTAGCGGATTGAATTTAAAAAAAATTTAGGCAGGAAAATCATGTTAACAGGAAAGGTTGCATTTGTTACGGGTGCAAGTCGTGGAATCGGTAAAGCGATCGCTTTAGAGCTCGCCTCACAAGGTGCGATTGTGATTGGAACAGCAACATCAGAGAGTGGTGCAGATAATATTTCAACGTATCTTAAAGAAGCGGGTGCGCAAGGTGCAGGAAGATGTTTGAATGTGACCGATGCTGAGATGATTACGTCCGTGTTAGCTGAGGTGACTAAAACATTTGGTGTGCCAACGATTTTGGTGAATAATGCGGGTATTACGCGCGATAACTTATTGATGCGAATGAAAGACGATGAGTGGAATGATATTATCGAAACCAACTTAAGTTCTGTTTTCCGTATGAGCAAAGCCTGTTTGCGTGGCATGATGAAAGCAAAAGGGGGGCGCATTATTAATATCGCCTCCGTTGTCGGAGTCATGGGAAATGCCGGTCAAACCAACTATGCCGCGGCCAAAGCGGGTATTATTGGGTTTAGTAAGTCATTAGCGCGAGAAGTGGGTACACGAAATATTACCGTGAACACCATTGCACCCGGGTTTATTGATACGGATATGACGCGTGGTTTGCCAGAAGAGCAACGTGAAGCACTGACACAACAAATTCCATTGAGCCGTTTAGGCTCGCCAGAAGACATCGCAAAGTCGGTTTCCTTTTTAGCGGGAGAGGGTGGCGCTTATATTACAGGGCAAACCTTGAACGTGAATGGTGGCATGTATATGGTTTAAATCATGTTATTCCCCTTTTTATGGGAGTAATGATAAAATTATTTTTGATAAGACTTGAAAAACGCTGGTTATAAAGCGAGAATACGTCAAAATTAATAAGAAAGATTTTTGAAATAACTAAAGCTGGAGAATTCCATGAGCAGTATTGAAGAACGCGTAAAAAAAATTGTAGTTGAGCAATTAGGTGTAGAAGAAGATCAAGTAACAGCAGATGCTTCTTTTGTTGATGATTTAGGAGCAGATTCTTTAGATACCGTTGAGTTAGTTATGGCTCTAGAAGAAGAGTTTGATTGCGAAATTCCTGATGAAGAAGCGGAAAACATTTCTACATTAGCACAAGCAACTGCTTACGTAAACGCTAACCTATAAGTTTACTTTTAGGTTCTTGAGTTGTGTTGAAAAAGCCGTATTTTTACGGCTTTTTTTGTTTTTAAGAGAGAGGGTGTCGGTTTGACTAAACGTCGTGTTGTTATTACAGGTGTGGGGGCTTTGTCAGCAGTCGGGTTAACAGTAAAAGAAAACTGGGATAACTTGGTGGCAGGCAACAGTGGTATTGACTATTTAAGTAAGTTTGATACCGATGCGTATACCGTTAAGTTTGGTGGCGTGTTAAAAAACTTTAATGCATCGGATTATATTTTGCCTAAAGAAGCCAAAAAAATGGATCACTTTATCCATTATGGCATTGCCGCAGGTGTTCAAGCGGTTCAGGATTCGGGGTTAGAGATTACCGAAGAGAACGCCACTCGCATTGGGGTTTCAATTGGTTCAGGTATTGGTGGGATTGGTTCCATCGAAACACAACACAGTACCTATTTAAAGTCAGGCCCACGACGCGTTTCCCCTTTCTTTGTGCCCAGTTCCATTATTAATATGATTTCAGGCAATCTCTCCATTATGCTCGGTCTTAAAGGGCCTAATTTAGCCATCTCAACCGCATGTGCAACCGGTACACACAGTATTGGAGATGCGGCTCGTATGATTGAATACGGCGATGTGGATGTGATGGTGGCGGGCGGAGCAGAACACGCCACCACACAACTTGGTTTGGCTGGTTTTGCGGCCGCTCGCGCACTGTCTACTCGAAATGACGACCCTCAAGCGGCGAGTCGTCCTTGGGACAAAGACCGTGATGGGTTTGTTTTAAGTGACGGTGCGGGTGCGGTGGTGTTGGAAGAGTACGAACATGCCAAGGCACGTGGTGCTGAAATTTATGCAGAAGTATTAGGCTTTGGCATGAGTGGCGATGCTTATCACATGACATTGCCTTCTAAAGGTGGCGAAGGGGCTGGACGTTGTATGACGACGGCGCTTAACAATGCCAAGTTGGATGTCTCTCAAATTAACTACATCAATGCACACGGCACGTCCACTCCAGCGGGTGATTTGTGTGAGACCAGTGCGGTTAAGTCGGTATTTGGTTCACATGCTTACGATTTAGCGATGAGTTCCACCAAATCCATGACGGGTCACGCACTCGGTGCGGCAGGTGCAATGGAAGCCGTGTTTACTGCGTTGTCTATCAAAAACCAAACGTTGTTGCCCACCATTAATTTAGACAGCCCTCAAGAGGGGTGTGATTTAGATTACGTTGCAAACGAAGCGCGTGATGCCAAAATAGAGTACGCTCTGTCAAATTCATTTGGTTTTGGTGGCACCAATGCAACGCTTGTTTTAGGGAAGGTCTGATTGTCTATTTTTTATGGGTTAGCAAGTCGTGCGTTCCGTACGGCGTGTTTCCCCCTTTGCTTAGTTTTATAGTCCTATGTCAAAAGCGTCTTCCAGTTTAGCGGTGATCACACGCGCAATTTCGGTAAAAAACTCCCCCCCCTTGGATTTATCGCAGTTACATGCCTTAAACCCAGAACGCTACCCATTTTTATTAGAAAGTGTCGCCAAAGGCGCGTTGGGTGAGTACGATATTCTATTTGCCTTTCCATTAGAGACCATTGCGCTGCATCACGCATCGGATAAACAACACTTTTTAGATCGGGTTGGCGAACAACTTGAACGCGGTCATGTCAACGCGTGTGACAACGAGCAGGGATTGCCATTTACGGGCGGATGGTTTGCCTACTTTAGTTACGACTACGCGCAAGTGGTTGAGCCCATTTTGGACTTACCAAAATCTAACTTTCCTTTGGCGGTCTTAACCCGCATTCCTGCGGCGGTGGTGGTTAAACATGCCACGCAGGAGTTGTTTATTCTGGCCGAACCCGAGCACAGTACGACATTAGATCAAATGGAAGCGGATATTCAAACGCTACTTTCGCGTGAATTTTCTCCCCCCCCTGTTAAAACAACACAATCAACCGAAGAACCCGATAAAAAATACCTGCAAGGTATTCAATCCATTAAAGAGTACATTTTATCGGGGGACATTTTTCAGGTTAATTTATCACGTCAATGGCAAGTTTCGTTAGATAAAAACGTAAGTTCCTTAGCCGTCTATCGAGCACTACGAGAGAGCAATCCTGCGCCCTTTGCGGCCTTAGCAACCTTTACCGACCAGCATAATCAACCTTGGCATATTATCAGCTCCTCTCCCGAACGGTTGGTCAAATATCAAGCGCCTTGGGTTGAGGCGCGTCCGATTGCAGGCACGCGTAAACGCAGTAGCAATCTAAAAGCCGATCAAGCCTTAATGGATGAACTCATCGCACACCCTAAAGAGCGTGCCGAACACATTATGCTCATCGATTTAGTACGCAATGATTTGGGGCGAATTTGCCAGCATGGCACGGTGGAAGTCAATGAATTGATGGTGGTCGAAACCTATGAGCATGTGCATCACATTGTCTCGAATGTGCGTGGAAAACTGCAATCAGGATTGTCACCTCTGGACATTATTCATGCCGTTTTTCCTGGGGGAACGATTACTGGTTGCCCTAAAATTCGATGCATGGAAATCATTGCCGAACTGGAGCAAATGCCCAGAGAAGCCTATACAGGATCGCTCGGTTATATTAACCGCGATGGCTCATTAGATTTAAATATACTCATTCGCACCATGATACAGTTTGAAAAAGAGGGCGTGCCCACGGTACAGTTTCGAGCGGGTGGAGGTATTGTGGCCGACTCCATTGCCGAGCACGAGCTAAAAGAGGCCGGCCATAAAGCCAAAGGACTGATTCGCGCACTCTCATGATACCGACACCTTGCTCAAATAAAACGCAAACCTACTTAAACGGTCAATTGGTTGATGCCGTTTCAATACAAGATCGTGCCTTGCAGTATGGTGACGGTTTTTTTACGACCCTGTTGGTGGTTGATGACTTCGTATTAAATTGGTCGGCACATTGGCGTCGTTTAAGAACCTCAGCTGAACGCCTGCAATTTGCCACGCTGGATGAATCCCAATTATTACAAGAGGTGGCACAAGCCGTTCGATTGTTTGACTCTTCTCTGAGTTCCACTAAGGTGGTGAAAGTGCTCGTCTCCCGTGGTAAATCTGGGCGAGGCTATGCCATTCCAAAACAAGCCTCCCCCTTAGTTTTTGTGCAAGTGAGCACCGCACCCATTCAGGTTGAGAGCCAACAACAAGCCAACGCGAAAACACCCATATTAAATTTCCCCCCCCCTATGGCATTGCAGCTGGAATGTTGCCAAACCCAAATTAGCATTCAAATGCAATTAGCAGGCATTAAACACCTTAATCGGTTAGACAGCGTGTTGGCACAAACCGAAGTTCGCCAAAAACAGCACCAAGAAGGAATTATGCAAAATGCCTTTGGGCATGTAATTTGTGGCACACAGTCCAATCTGTTTGTGGTGAAAGGGCAAACCATTTTAACCCCCAAACTGCACTTAAGTGGCGTGGAAGGGACGACCCGTTATCAACTGCAAAAACTCGTTGTGCATTTTGGGTTTCAATGGAAAGAAGCCGATATTGATTTAGCGCAATTACAACAAGCCGACGAACTCTTTTTAAGCAACGCCGTGCGGGGCATAATGCCCATTCAACAACTTGAACAAAACGTATTTGCCACCGAGCAATCAAACATTTTTTATCACGCATGGAACCAATGGCAGGCCAAAAACAGCCTGTGTTTAAAAGGGATTAAATGAAAGTCATCAAGCAAATTCTATGGTTTATCGCTGGGGGAGCGGTGTTATTGGCAATGCTCTTTGCGTGGCAGGTTAATCAATTTCTAAAAACGCCTATTTCAACGCAAACCGCGCCCGTGGTGATCGACATCAAAGCAGGCAGTTCCGCACAGCGTGTCGCCAACTTATTGCATCAAAAAGGACTGCTCTCCTCACCCAAATGGTTTACGTGGTATTTGCGTTATCAAGAAAAACACCATCTTCTGAAAGCGGGAGAGATTCAAATTCAACCACACTGGTCAGTGGATGAGTTGATAGCGCACCTAATTAAGGGCGATACCGTGCAGTACCCCGTTACCCTGATTGCAGGGCAGACGGTTCAACAAGCTTTACAGAGTATTCAAGCACTCCCCAAAATTAAAAAAACGCTTGATATTACCGACATTGCCGCCCTGCAAACCCTGTTGGGACTTGACTCTACATTGAACGCCAAGATAAACCCCAAATACCCCTATGCCCATTTAGAAGGGCAACTCTTGCCCGAAACCTATCACTATCAAGCGGGCGATAGCGACAAACAGATTGTATTAAGAGCGCACAATGCGTTAAAGCAAACGCTGGAATCGGCATGGCAAACACGCGAAAAAGGCTTGCCAACCAAAACGCCATACGACGCACTGATTTTAGCCTCCATTGTTGAAAAAGAGACAGGCATTGCTTCCGAACGCGCTAAAATTGCAGGCGTGTTTGTCAACCGAATGCGACGCGGAATGCGCCTACAAACCGACCCAACCGTGATTTATGGTATAGGCATGTCGTATGATGGCAATATTCGCAAACGCGATTTACGCGAGAAAACGCTCTACAATACCTATAAAATAGACGGCTTACCCCCTACACCCATTGCACTACCAAGCAAAGACGCGATTCATGCCGTCATGCATCCAGAAAAAACCAAAGCCCTTTATTTTGTCGCAAAAGGCGGGGGAGAGCACTATTTTTCAAACAATTTGATAGAACATAATAGTGCCGTGCGTAAGTATTTATTAAATAAATAAAAAATTCTTCCCCCCCTCCCTTGGATGCAAACAGACAAGGGGGGGGGAAGAATTTTTGGAGAAAACATTCATGCAAGGTCAGTTTATTACATTAGAAGGCACGGAAGGGGGGGGGAAATCCACTAATTTACGCTGGATGGAATCGTTTCTGCTCGAACAAGGTGTTGATGTCGTGGTGACGCGTGAGCCAGGTGGTACAGAAATTGGTGAAGCCATTCGACACATTCTACTCAATAAAGACTTTGGCGCGATGTGTGACGACACCGAGTTGTTGTTAATGTTTGCCGCCCGAGCGCAACACATTCAAGAAAAAATCAAACCCGCATTGGCCGAAGGAAAATGGGTGATTTCAGACCGCTTTACCGATGCCACATACGCTTACCAAGGCGGTGCAAGAGGGTTGGATATGGCGCGTATTGCCCAAATAGAGCAGTGGGTGCAACAAGGGTTTCAACCCAACTTAACCTTTATTTTTGACCTGCCCGTTGAGATAGGCATGTCGCGCGTCTTATCGCGCAGTCAAGAGACAGGGCAGGTGATTGATCGGTTTGAACAAGAAAAACAGGCGTTCTTTGAAAAAGTACGAGCCGCTTATTTGGC
>WFNQ01000052.1 GCA_015488565.1 Thiomicrorhabdus sp. | reverse complement strand
TCTATCAACCAGATTACGTCATTAACACCGGTTCGGCAGGTGGGTTTCATACCGATTTAAATGTGGGCGATATTGTCATCAGTAGCTCCGTTTGTCATCACGATGTCGATGTCACCCCGTTCGGCTATGAACTAGGGCAAGTTCCTGGTTCACCCCCATGTTTTATGCCTGATGGCCATTTAATTAAAGTGGCACAACACGCCATTGAAGACTTACAAGAAGTGGTGCACATGCACGGCCTGATTGCCACAGGCGACCGTTTTATGCATAACCCGGACGATGTAAACAACACCCGTAATAACTTTCCAGACATGATTGCCTGTGAAATGGAAGCGGCGGCCGTGGCACAAGTGTGTCATAGCTTTAGTATTCCGTTTGTGATTATTCGCTCTTTATCCGACATAGCAGGCAAAGAAAATGCCATTACCTTTGAAAAGTATCTTGAACAAGCGGCAACCCACTCCGCTAAGGTCATTTTAGCAATGTTGGTACAATTGAAAACGATTTAAAAAATTCCCCCCCTATACCCAAATCCTTACATAGAAACACGAATATATGTAAGGATCTGGGTTCTTAATTGAGCTTTTCAAAATGCAAAGAATATGAGAATTTTAAAACTCACACTGTTCATCTTATTCCTCTATCTTTGCATTGCGGCCTACCTGTTTATTATCCAACGCAGTTTAATCTATTTTCCTCCCCCCCCTAGCAACCATGGCTACCCAGAAGAGGTTTTTCAATTTGAAAACGCGCACGTTCACGTGATTGTTGTGAATCCAGATCATGACAAAGCCATTCTCTATTTTGGTGGTAATGCCGAAGCCGTTGAAAACAGTGCTCCATTTTTTATAAACCACTTTCCAAACCACACGGTGTATTTAGTACAGTATCGTGGTTATGGGCACAGCACAGGAGAGCCGACTCAAGCCAACCTTTCTACCGATTCTCTAGTAATTTTTGATCGAATAAAGCCTCGGCATAAAGCTATCTCCGTCATAGGAAGAAGCTTAGGAAGTGGCATTGCCACTCAGCTTGCGGCAAACAAGCACGTTAATAAACTCATTCTTATTACCCCTTTCGATAGCTTGCAATCACTTGCACAAACTCGATTTCCTTTTTTTCCAATGTCAATTTTATTGCAAGACAAATACAATTCACTTGGACATGCAAAAAAGATTAAAGCGCCCACTCTATTGCTAGTTGCCGAACAAGATCAACTTATCCCATTTTCTCACAGTCAAAAATTAGCCCTCTCCTTTACAGCGACTCAAGCTATCACCACCCTCATTCCTGATCGCAACCATAACAATATCTCTTATAGTCCCTTATACATTACTCACCTTAAACAGTTCATCAATGAGCAATAGTTTTTTACTATCAACTTAATAAATTTATTTCACTTCCATAATATATCCAAGCTCTATAAACTACACAATAAGAAATAACAGCTTGCCACCATCGGAAGCCATATAAGTATTAAACCTCAATAATAAGGAGAGCTACATGAAAATGAATAAGCTTATTTCAGTTGCTGTATTAGCAACGAGTGTTACCGCCATGTCTGTACAAGCAGATGACTTAATGGATAAAGCCAAAAAAGCAGGATTAACCCCTATTCCTGAAAGCACGACGGAGCTTATGAAGTTAATTGATGATCCAAAAGATCCCATTACTGATGCAAAAGTAGAGCTTGGTAAAAAGTTGTTCTTTGATCCTCGTTTATCACGAAGTGGCTTAATCAGCTGTAATACATGTCACAATCTAGCAATGGGCGGTGATGATGGCGTGCCTGCTGCGATTGGTCACGGCTGGGTTGCAAACCCGCATCACTTAAACTCACCAACGGTATATAACTCTGTATTTTATACCGCACAGTTTTGGGATGGCAGAAGCCCACACCTTTCCGATCAAGCACAAGGCCCGATTCAAGCCGTGCCTGAAATGGCCGCGCCTGCCAACCTAGTAAAAGAGCGTATTTTGTCGATTCCTGCTTACATAGCAGAGTTTAAAGGTGCTTATGGTAACGATGTTAACATCACCTTTCCAAAAATTGCAGACACCATTGCAACCTTTGAAAAAACATTGGTCACCCCTTCTCCTTTTGATGACTACCTAAATGGGGATGAAAATGCGTTAACGGATGCTGAGAAAAAAGGGTTGAATACTTTTATTGATAAAGGCTGTTCAAGCTGCCATACAGGAATTGCCATCGGTGGAACCATGCAACCATTTGCCCAAGCAGCCAAATATAAATTTGCTCACATTGGAGACTTTAAGGGAGATGAAAGAGGGTTTGTTAAAACCCCTACGCTTCGTAACATCACTGAGACGGCACCTTATTTCCACAATGGTGCAATCTGGACATTAGAAGAAGCCATTAAAGAGATGGGAAGCACACAGCTTGGAATTAAAATTTCTGATAAAGATGCGGCAGATATTAAAACCTTCTTAGGTGCTCTAAAAGGTAGAAAACCAACTATTATCTACCCACAACTTCCTGAAGAGTCTGATAGCACACCAAGACCAACATTTGACTAATCGCCTCTGATTAACCAAAAAAGCCCTTAAGGAATACTCCTTAAGGGCTTTTTTATTACCTCAAACTTGACCTTTGAAATTCCCCCCCCTGTAAATAAATTCAGGACAAATTTCTAATGCACGGCTGGTAACTGATCACTAATCGCTTGGTAAAACCCGTTGGATTCTAATGGCAAAGCCCACAAAGCACCTTGCCCCATCGTACAGCCCATCATTTTCAGTTGTTCCAATTCTTCGAAGGATGTAATTCCTGTTGCAATGACATCCATATTTAATACGCTTGCCATCTGTATAATCGCTTGCAACCATTTTTTCCCCCCCTCACTTAATAGAGATTTTTTTAGCCACTGGGCATCCAATTTAATTTCTTGTAAATTCAATTCGCTTAATAACGTTAAATCTAAAGCGGTTTTACCCACATCAGTTAAGCTAATTTGATAGCCAGCTTCACTTAATGCATTTAACTGCTGCTGTACGGCTAAATCACTCAATGAGCTCAATGAAAACTCCAACTGAATTTGAGCTGTCGTGACCTGATAAGCGGCCAAGCGTGTATTCATAAAAGCCACCATATCCTCAGCCTGACATAACGCTGGCATAACGGGAATAGAAATCACGAGC
>WFNQ01000051.1 GCA_015488565.1 Thiomicrorhabdus sp. | reverse complement strand
GCCAAGCTACACTGGGGCGATAAGCTTTAACCCAAATTCTCAACGAAAAGACACTCTCAAATGCTGCAAGAACTGACCATCCAAAACCTCGCGCTCATCGAAAAATTACAACTTAATTTTCATTCTGGGTTCAGCACCTTAACTGGCGAAACAGGCGCAGGTAAATCCATATTATTGGATGCCCTTGGGTTAAGCTTAGGTGAACGTGCCGATAGCAGTTTAGTTCGCCATAATACACCACGTGCGGATGTAACGGCTCAATTTAACATTGAAGCACTGCCAGCCGTACAAAACTGGTTAACAGAGTATGAACTGGACGATGAACAAGACTGTTTTTTAAGACGCACCGTCACCCCTGAGGGACGCTCTAAAGCCTATATTAATAGTCGCCCTGTCCCCGCCAGCCAGCTCAAACAACTTGGCAATTTACTGATTGATATACATGGACAACACGAACACCAATCTCTATTATCCAACTTAAAGCAACTGGAATTACTTGATGCGTACGCTGTCCACCCCAACTTAATTGCCCAGTGTAAACAACACTATCAAGCTTGGAAAAACATCCAACAGCAACTGAAAACTTTACAGGACAATCAGGCCGACTATCAAAGCAAACTAGAGCTATTAACGTTTCAAAATACCGAATTTAATGACATCGCACCTCAAAAAGGCGAATTTGAAGCCCTCTCAGAAGAGCAAACAAAACTGTCTCACGCTAGCGAAATTCAAACGGCTTGCCAAACCTCTTATGAACTTATTGAAGGCGATTCTGGTGTCAGTGAGCGTCTTAATCAAGCCATTTATGCGCTTGAAAGTATTGTAGAATACAGCCCAAACCTACAAGCAACGGTTACGCAACTAAACAGCGTCTTAATTGAAACCCAAGAAGCCGCCAGCGACATTCAAGAACACCTCAGCCACATTGAACTCGATCCAGCCCAGCTAAACGAAATAGAAGAGCGCTTATCGCAACTGTTTGGCTTGGCTAAAAAATACACCATTGAGCCGTCTGAACTGCTTGAAAAACAACAACAACTGCAACAGGCATTGAAAGCATTAACACAAGCCGATCATTCACTTGAAAAATGCACTCAAGAACTCGAACAGGCATGGCAAACCTACCAAGCATCTGCTAAAGCACTGCAAACTTCACGCCAAAAATTTGCTCAAAAATTGTCTGCACGCATTACCGAAGCTATGCACACCCTTGGGATGCCAAACGGTCTATTTCAAGTCTCTCTAACGGAGTTAGACACCCCCAATGCAACGGGGTTAGATAAAGCGAGCTTTCTCGTGACGGCCAATAAAGGACAGCCACCACAACCACTGGCTAAAGTGGCCTCAGGCGGGGAGCTGTCCCGTATTAGCTTGGCCATACAAGTTGCAACGGCCGAAGTGGCCAGTTTGCCTACTCTGATTTTTGATGAGGTTGATGTAGGAATTGGTGGTGGGATTGCCGAAGTGGTTGGCAAAAAAATGCAACAACTTGGCCAGTATAAACAGATCCTATCCATTACACACCTTGCACAAGTTGCGTCACACGGACATAATCATCTACGCATTGAAAAACAGACTCAAAATGAACAAACCTATACTCAAGTAGTTGAGCTAAACCCAACCCAGCGTATTGAAGAGCTGGCCAGAATGATGGGGGGGCTAACCGTCACAGAACAGACGCGAAACCACGCAAAAGAGATGTTAGAAAATGCTCAATCTTCTTTTACTCGCTCACCATAAACCACCAAACTGTGGCTCAATAATTCATAACCGTTCTCTTTGGCTATTTCTTTAATGCGAGCTTCAATCACAGGATCAACAAACTCCTTAACTTGACCGGACTTCACACACACCAAATGGTCATGATTATCCCCCGTATCTAATTCAAAAATAGAGATGTTATTTTCAAAATTTAAACGGCGAACAATACCCGCTTGCTCAAACTGAGTTAATACACGGTAAACCGTTGCTAAACCGACTTCTTCACCCTGTTCAAGCAACATTTTATACACGTCTTCCGCCGTTAAGTGATGCTGTTCATCCAACCTTTCTAGAATTTCTAAAATTTTTAGTCTAGGCAGTGTCACTTTTAACCCAAATTTTTTAAGCTCTGATCCGCTCATTTAACCCTCTGATTATTATTGTTTAAATGAATAATTATGAATGAATCCATTCGTACAAAGTATAAATTTTCTTAGCGTGTATAATACCCTAAATCATCTAATCACAAGAACTAAAATGAGTATGAAAGCATTCACTAAACACTCGTTAAACCTCCTAATAAGTAGGGGGAATTTAAACCAAACGGCTCAAAAATCAAAACATCTCATCACGGTTGGATTATCCATCATCCTGCTGTCGGGTTGTTCATACCTTCAACCTTATAAAGCCCCACTTACCCAAGGAAATGTTATGACGCAAGAGGCGGTTGCCAGCTTGCAAGAGGGGTTAAGTAAAAAACAAGTCCGAGAATTACTCGGTCCGCCATTAGGTCAAGACCCATTCAACCCAAACTATTGGGAATATGTTTTTTACAGCACAAATACCGATTTACACCGCGACTCAGCAAAACACTTAGTGGTTTATTTCGATCAAGATGAAATGCTCGAAAGCTGGAAGATGCGCTCAAAAAGCATTCAATTAAAAGAAGACAAAAGCTTTTTAGGATTAGGCGTTTTTTAAAACTTCCCCCCCCTATCCCAACGCCTTACACTTAAAAACATACATCGGTACAAGAGCAGAGGGAGGTAAGCGTTCTAAAATTACTGCGACTCTTTACGAGCTTGCTCCACTTGTTTACGTCGTCTATCCCTTGGGTCGGCTTTAAGTGGGCGGTAAACTTCGATTCGATCGCCTGCGATCAAGACCGTATCATAGGTTGTCAACTTGCCAAAAATGCCCACTTTATCAATCACTAAGTCTGGAAACTCCATCAAGAGCTTAGACTGCTTTAAAGCCTCGATAACCGTCATCCCTTTCGCAACCTGCTCCGTATAAAGAAATTGCTCATCCGCCAGCCCATAAGCCACTTCAATTTGAATCGTCTCTGCCATAATGTGACCTATGCCCTATCCATAAATAACTTTTGCACGTTCACAAAAAGAGTCGACCAACGTTGAACTAATATGCTCAAACACCGTACCCAAAGCCATATTTAACACGCCACTACTCACCTCAAATTCCACCTCAAATTGAATCTTGCAAGCATCCACATCCAACGGTTTAAAATTCCACTCCCCTTTTAAATACTTAAATGGGCCTTCAACCAAGTGCATTTCAATCCGCTCTCCTAACACCAAATGATTTCGGGTCTCAAAGGTTTGTCGCAGTCCAGCTTTGGCAATGGTAACTCTGGCAACCATCTCACTCCCTATTTCAGAAACCACCTCAGCGCCGCCGCACCAAGGTAAAAACTCTGGATAAGCCGCCACATCATTCACAAGGTGATACATCTGCAAAGCAGAGTAAGGCAATAAAGCTGTTCGGGAAATTTTTTTCATCAATCAAGTTACTCAAGCGTTAAATTTAGCGCAACCATTATAACAAAGCCGCAATCGGCTCTGAAACGATTACAAATCATTCACCTAATTTTTTCTCCCCCCCTTCGGTTTGTTATAATCTGTTTACTAAACTGACCACTGGCAAAAAACATGGCAAAAAAATCTAAAAATAAATCAAGCCCCAATACCATTGCACAAAACAAAAAAGCACGTTTTGATTACGCCATTGAACAAACTTACGAAGCAGGACTGTCTTTACAAGGCTGGGAAATCAAAAGTATTCGTGATGGCAAAGTTAATATTAAAGAGAGCTATATTCTCTTAAAAAACCACGAAGCGTTTTTATTTGGCGCACAAATTCAACCCTTAATTACGGCCTCGACTCACTCATTTCACGATCCGCTAAGATTAAGAAAACTGCTTCT
>WFNQ01000050.1 GCA_015488565.1 Thiomicrorhabdus sp. | reverse complement strand
TTTCACCACGAACCAAAATAGTTACATAACCACCACCAACAAACTCACGACTAACTAAACGAACTTCTGCCGCTTTTGTCATTGCATCTGCTGCTTCAATTGCAGGTACTAGCCCACGTGTTTCAATCATTCCTAAAGCAATTCCGTACTCACTCATGCTGTCTCTCCTGTTACATTCAAATATTAATTATTGTCGTTACTGTGGCCAGTTATCAATAATGCCACCAACCGTTAAATCCGTTAAAATACTCTCATCTCCCGTCGCACTTCGTGCCGAGGAGTTTGCAATCGTAAAGACCCAATCTCCCGCTCTCACACCAATTGGATCCAGTGCGACTAACGTTGAGCCAGAAGCACTTTTTAATACTTTTGCAGGCAACAATCCCATGCCTTTGTGTCGACTAGTCAAGATCAAATTACCTTGAACCTGATGAATCTCCATCTGCGACTCCCTTCCATTTGTCAATAATCCCAACAATGGTTAAGTCACTAGGATACCCTTTAATCCCACTCGCATCTCGTGCAGCAGAACTTCCGACACATAAAACCCAGTCACCAGGTGTACATCCAATAGGGTCAACGGCAACCATCGGCGTACCACCAGGCTTTTCTGTTAGAACCAGTAAGGGCTTATGTTCCAAGCTGGCAATACGATTAGTAGAGACCAGCGTACTTTCAACCTTAAAAATCTTCAACTGAACCCCTCCTTAATGGTTAGAACTTACAAGCCAACTTAATTCTTTCGGCTGGCTGGTGTCCTGTGTTATCTCTCAACGTACATAAGGTTTGCAACCGACCAGACTCTGATAACTCGGAATAACGATTATGTACTGCACCTTCTATTCTTTTCGCCTTATTTTCAGCACGCTCCTTTGAACCAGGAACTCTACCGTCATAATCACAGCGAATAATAATTGGAATGGGCAACCCTTTCTTAATATTCAGACCCGTAAAAATTTTAATGCCAACATCTACATCATTAAAACCTTCTTCTACTGTGTCTAAATAACTATAGTAAGTTAGGTTTCTGAGCTGAACTTCCTCAAAACCACTACCAATTCCAATAAAACGCTCTGCATGGCCAATATCAGAGTAGCAACCCTTTTCATATTGGTTAACATACTCAATTTGAGAAAAATTATTCTCTATGAACCAAGCAATCAACTCATTCATTGATTCAAGCAATACACTAGAACCACTTCGAACATTACACTGCATAACAGCTTGCTGAATTTGAACTTTTGCTTGCTCAGCAGTCATTTTAGTTGTTTGGTGGAAAAGCGCATTCGTTTCAATAAAACGATCCAGACACACTTTCCCTTCTTTATCTGGAACGAACATTTTCAGACTATCGTCATCCGTATTCATTCCAATCAATAACGTCTGCACGGTAGAACCGCACCCAAAGCGGTTTTCAATCGCTTGCCTAAAATCATTTAATTTAGACAATGCAGCTTCAGCCGCTTTTGTATCATCACTACCATGTGCCGCACAGCCTTGATGGCTTGGATCTGACTTTGAGTAATGATAAACCGCTATTTTTAAATATCGTGTGGGTTCATCTATTGAGTTTGGAACGCCTTCGCGAAAACGACTGTGCTCAATAAATACCCAATTACGAACACTTTCACTTACATCAAACAAAGCACCCGCATGAGCCTTTCTTCTCACCAGAGAATAAGGAAGCCTTAAGACATAACTAATTAAATGCGCTAAACGACCATCTGCACAGGGCGCGATTCCAACAGCATGAAACCCCGCTTTTCTGAACATATTTTCTGCTTTAGCCCTGTTTTGACCCTTTAGAGGGTCTTGCTCAAAAAACTCTTTAGACATTGCCATAAACTGGGCAAAAACACATTCACAATAAAAAGAATCACTGTCAAATTTATATTGAACAAACTTATTCAATGTTTCTTGGCTGAACGTAATTCCAAGCCTTGTTCGGACAACATCCTGAATTTTACAAGCAAAACCTGATTGAGCCTTTTGCATAGATAACTCTTGTACAACAGACTTAATCTCATCAAATGCCGATTTAATTCGCACTTCATAAGCACGTAGCATCTCATTCTGTTCAAGCTGAACCAAAGGATGTGATCCTAATTCACTTTGAACGAATGATGTACTATTAACATCTTGTGACAAACCGTCATAAGTTCGACTTCGCACTCGTATTTTGCGCCGAAACATCGGTATTTTACGACTCTTTGCTTTCAAAACAATCTCACTTAATTTCTTATGCTAAGCTCTAGCGCCACCAGATAGTGTTACTTTTGCACCATCACTTGTGTTTCCAGCTGAACCCGTAATTGGGCTAGGCGGAACTTCTTGCATTGAGGTTGGTCTAAAATTAGCCGCACTCAATGGAACCTGGCCTGATGCCCCTCGAATTGAAGGGTTACGAGCAGGTGTTAAAGGTGCGCCTGTTCCAGTAACTTTACTGCCACTGTCCCAGCCATCTCCCGTAATCACGCTGGCTTCTGATGACATTGACTCAACGCTCGCTAAAGGCTGAGAAACATCTACAGGAACCGCTCCACTTCCAATCGCAATTGGAAAGTCTGACTCACCAGGAATGGATGCATTCGAAGCTTGACACATCAAGTTCGTTTGATCAACACCTTGATACTGAGTACCCGTTACCAACTCACAAGCACCCGTTTGAGCACCTGTCAAGCCAGAAATTCCTGGTTGAACACCTGTTAAAGGATGCCCACTGTTTGCTTCTATTGGTTGCATTTCCTGCTTTACGTTCGATTGCTTAACAAACGAACTACCGACCGAAAAATTTCCTTTTGAAGCCCCAGAGGTTCTCAATGGCTCTGATGTACGATCACCCGTAACATTCTGCTTACTCGAAAAAGTACCCGATACAGCAACTTTGTCTTGTGGCTTAGGGGGAGCTACTTGAGTCTCACAAATCGCCTCAACTTCCTCTTTCCCTTGATAACCTGTTCCAGTAACAGACTGACAATATCCTGTTGCAACACCCGTAACCGCTTCTAAACGACCAACTTGTGTTCCACTGGTTTTATTGCCTGCAAAAGTACTCGACATTACCACCTTTTTAGGCGCAACACCTTGTTCTGCAGAAGATGGCTGAATAGATCCTGATTGCACAGGAAAGTCATTTCCTCCGCTCACATTACTACCATTCGCACGACCTTGAGAGGCTGTTGCAGTTAAACTCGACTGAACCGAAAAGCCACTCGTAGAAGTGTTTGACTCAGAACCTTTCGCACCACAGAATAATGCACTTTGATCAGCCGGAAGGTACTCAGTACCAGTAATACTCGAACACAGACCTGAACGATCCCCTGTTACAGATTTCACTTGACCTACTCTGTTACCACTGATCGTTTGACCTTTAGTTGTCTGAGTCATAGTCACTTTAGTCGTTGCAGGTTCAGGAACTTCAGAACACTGAGTGACAAACTCTTCTGTCCCCAAATATTCCGTACCACTAACCAATTGACAATCACCTTTTTCAGCGCCTGTTAATTTGTTTTGGCCTTGACCTACTTGTGTACCAGATACTGTTTGACCGCTCAAAGTTTCAGAAAAACCCACTTTATCGACTGAGCCTCCTGAACGTTTTTTGCGACTCTTGTGTCTTTTTGATGCATCAGAAGATGAAACACCGCCTGACTTTCCACGCTTTCCACGCTCAGAACGAATTGTTTTTGCAATATCTCGACCTGATGCTTCAGGATTTGAAATTTTAGCCACAATACTTGCACTACCACTTGATTTATAAGCAGCAACACCAGCTTGTCCTTTCGCTTTAGACTTGCGTCTTGCTTTGGAAAGCATACGACCACTTGAAGCCTCAACCACGGTTGATTTAACTTGTGCTCGACCTTTAGCCGCCTCATTCCTTACACTATTTCTAGGTTTAGACTGAGTCTCAGACTTAGCTCTAGGCTCTAGAATTGCTTCTGGTGCTGCAGGCTTCTGTCTCGTTCTAGATGGCTTTTGGGAACTTGCTGAAGCGGCTTGACCGCTCATCCGTTGCTTTCTTCTTTGCTTAGCCATTTCACGACCTTCAGAAACCACAACTGGCTGAGAAGGTGCTACTGGAGTTCGCACTGAAGTTTTAACCGCCGCTGCAGCTTGAGGGACTACCCCTCGTGCTGCTCTCTTTGTAGCGATTGGCGCAGCAGTTGCTGCCCCAGTCCCTCTAGATTTACGACGTGCAATAGCTTGGGAGCGCCCTCTTGGGCTTTTAGTAGATTTACTCATACTAAATATCTCCATATTCATTTATTGCGTTGGATTACATGCCTCTTGGGCGGTAAACCACAAAGTTGTGTCCTTGACACTGCGTATAGCTGTCATAACCAACTACACGAATCAAGTGATCAGGATACGCTTGACGACACTCTTCAATCTCGTTCAAGAAAAGATTAGGATCACGCATTCCGAAGAATGGTAGCTTCCACATACCCCAATAATGATCGGCTGCATTTTCTGGACGATCATGCTCAAGTGCTGGCGTCCATCCCTGATTGATAATGTAAACAATCTGGTCATAAACTTCATCTGCCGTTAACTCTGGTAAAAATGAAAATGTTTCCATCGTAACGCGAGTGCGGTAATCGTCTTTAATTAAGTTACTCATAGGTATACTCCTTATATTTTACTTAGGCAAGTAATGATCTAGCCGTCCAATTTATCAACAGTATCGAACTCAAACTTGATCTCTTTCCAAGTTTCTAGAGCAACTGCAAGCTCTGGACTATGGCGTGCTGCTTCACGAAGAATATCATTACCTTCTCTTTCTAGGTCACGACCTTCATTACGCGCTTTAACACAAGCTTCAAGTGCAACACGGTTAGCCGCGGCTCCTGCTGCGTTACCGGAAGGATGTCCTTGCGTACCACCACCAAACTGAAGTACAGAATCATCACCGAAGATATTCAATAGTGCAGGCATGTGCCATACGTGAATACCACCAGAAGCAACGGCGAAGACACCTGGCATAGAAGCCCAGTCTTGGTCGAAGAAAATACCTCTTGAACGATCTTCTGCAATGAAATCTTCACGCAATAAATCAACAAAACCAAGTGTTGAAGCGCGATCACCTTCAAGCTTACCAACAACCGTACCTGTATGCAGATGATCACCACCTGACAAACGTAGACATTTAACTAGTACGCGGAAGTGAATACCGTGGTTAGGGTTACGATCGATTACAGCGTGCATTGCACGGTGAATGTGAAGTAACATTCCGTTATCACGACACCATTTAGCAAGAGTTGTATTTGCGGTGAAACCAGCTGTCAAGAAATCATGCATGATGATTGGCTGACCAAGTTCTTTAGCGAACTCTGCACGTTTCATCATTTGCTCAACATCACCAGAAGTAACGTTTAAGTAGTGGCCTTTACGCTCACCTGTTTCAAGCGTTGCTTTATCAACAGCGTTTGCAACAAATTCAAAACGATCCTGCCAGCGCTGGAAAGGCTGTGAGTTGATGTTTTCATCATCTTTGGTTAAATCTAAACCACCACGTAAGCACTCATAAACAGCACGACCGTAGTTTTTAGCAGATAAACCTAACTTAGGCTTAATGGTACAACCTAACATTGGGCGACCATATTTGTTTAGCTTATCACGCTCAACTTGGATACCACTTGGCGGTCCATTACACGTTTTAACGAACGCTACTGGGAAACGAATATCTTCAAGACGCAAAGCACGAATCGCTTTAAATCCGAACACGTTACCAACCAATGAAGTTAGAACGTTTACAACAGAACCTTCTTCGAAAAGGTCTAATGGGTAAGCGATGAACGTATAGAACGCGGCTTTATCACCAGGTACGTCTTCAATTCTGTAAGCACGACCTTTGTAGTATTCCATATCCGATAATAAATCGGTCCATACTGTGGTCCAAGTACCTGTTGAACTCTCTGCTGCAACGGCAGCGGCAGCTTCTTCACGTGAAATTCCATCTTGCGGAATCACTTTAAAACATGCTAATAAATCTGTATCAAGCGGCGTATAATCAGGCGTCCAATAAGTCAGCTGATAATCTTGCACACCCGCATCAAAAGTTTGTGTAGACATAGAACTTCTCCTCTAGGGTTTGGAGTTGAATTAAACTCAAGCGTAATCTTATAGAACAGTCTAAAGATTAGCCAATTGAAATAAATGATACAAAGGATTGATTAGAGTCTATACATCTCTAAGGAACTCATCCTAAACATACTAAGTACTTCGCTTTAAAAACTACTTAACACAAAAGAAAAATTCTTTGGTGCATTAAAAAAGTCCCACATACGATACTCTATCTCTATACCATCTGTAAACGTATTTTTAACCGATGTGTCTCTCTTGGTTTTAAGCGAATAACATCACTAAAGACATTACCCGACTCAACACACAGGAATGAAGCCCACTGCTCATTCGGAATATCAGCAAACCCTTTAACAATCTCAGAACCAGGACTCCAAACAACACTAGACATCGAACCCTCTTTACCAACAATGCAAATATCACGCAAAAGGCCAGCATCTTTAATAACAATATCTTTCGCATGGTTAAGAAAAACAGAATCAATAGGGGGAGAAAAAATGAGTTGCTCGGCTTGCAAGCATTCACTCGTATTTGGCTTACTTAAGGTATCAATCTGCAAACTATTCTTAAATCCAGAAACAGCCACCTCTCTTGCGTCACTCACCTTAAAGTAACTATGGAACGCTTCCGTCAATACCATCTCCTGATCACTTAAATTCGTCGTCGTTAAACAAAGAGAGAGCATTTTTCCAATCGTAATCGTTAAGCTTAAGTGAAAAGAGTAAGGCCATATCTCAAGCGTTTTCGCATTTGATTTAACACTCAAAACCAGTTCGGTGGCGCCACTTGTCAAGTTTTTAACCCCATCCAGACTCCAAATCAAATTACGCACAAAACCATGCGCAGGCAGCTCAGAGTGATTAGGGTGTTGGCCAAACCAAGGCCAACAGATAGGAATACCACCTCGCACTGGTTTTTTGCCGTTAAAAAACGCCGTTGGGCTAACCCATAACAGGTCAGAACCCCCAGAACACTTAGGAATAAAACTTAATACAGATGCCCCATAAGGCGTAATTTGAGCCGTAGCAAAATCATTTTCCACGGTAATAATTGATAACGCTTCTTTTTTGTCAAACAAGACATCTGAAACCGATGCCACCTTGACCGACAACTTAACGCCAATCCGTTAAGGTTTTTTCAAGCAATTCAGCGGAATAATCTCCTGTTACATAAGCCTGCCCAATGGACTTTAACAAAACCAGACGAATCGTACC
>WFNQ01000049.1 GCA_015488565.1 Thiomicrorhabdus sp. | reverse complement strand
GCGAAGTCGAACAAGGTATTGATGAATTTTTAACCATGGATTTACCACTGCTTGAAAAAATCTTAATCGACAAAGCACTCTCTCTCGCCGACCCAACCGAAATTACCGTACTAAGACTGCGCCTAGCCGCGGCAATGGACGACAATCATCCTGTGTTTGAACATCCAAAATAATCACCGCTTAAATTCGCATCATAAATCATACGGTTTCATATCATAAACATACGGTCATTATCGGACTTGATCCGATAATCTCCCTCACCACCTGATAAAAACAAGTGATTTTAATTAAATTTCTCAAACCCTATCGACAAACACAATACCTATCCCGTTTATCTAAATTTAGGGATTATTGTTTATGCCGCTTAAACTAATCTCTTAAATAAATAAGCTTAATAATAACAAATAATTAAGCGTCACTTAAGTAACTTCTCAATAAGTCGGGGCAACGGGTATTTGCTCTATATGGATCTAAGTCCATTGTTCCGAGAGAAATGATCAAAAATATCGTCATTAATCCGTCAAATAGTTCATTTTTTACTTGACAGGCTTTTTCGGGGGAATGGCAAAAATCAAGTTGATGAGCAAGTTATGATTATTTCCTACACTCAAGATCCTTTGATCACCCAAGCTGATTTTATTCTTTCCTCGGTATACCCGTCTCTCGCCATATTATTTTTTATCCCCCTTAAACAATCACTCAGGCGGTTAATTTGGGTCTCAAAAACCAGTGATACAATAACGCCATCGGATCATCTTTATTGAAAAAAAACATGAGCAAAAAGATACAGCTCCCTGACATTCCTGAGAAAGAGCAAACGCCGTTGGTCAAGAGCCTATTGGTTTTGTTGGAACAATTTGCTGAAAGGATCCAGCTTCAGGATGAAGAAATGGCCTCTTTAAAAGATGAGATCAATATTCTTAAAGGTGAAAAAAAGCGGCCTCAATTTAAACCAAGTAAAATGGATCAAAACAGCCACTCTGGCAGTAACGATGACGATCCTAAAGGAAGTCCTCCCAAAAAACGAGCAGGCTCTAATAAACGATCAAAAAAGGATCAACTTAAAATACACCATACCAAACGGATCGCGCCAGATGAAACCGTCCCGGAAGGCTCTCGCTTTAAGGGGTATCGTGAATTCGTTGTGCAAGAGCTGGTGATCGAGGTGCATAATACCTGTTACAAGCTCGAACGGTGGCTGACGCCTGAGGGTAAATACCTGACAGGGCAACTCCCTGAAAACATCAACAATCAACATTTCGGCCCAAAGTTAAAAAGTTATGTTCTTTATCAACATCATCATTGTCAAACGACTCAGCCGTTATTATTAGAGCAATTACGAGAATGGGATATTGACATATCATCAGGCCAAATCAATCAACTATTAACGTCAGGGCTAGAGGCTTTTCATGATGAAAAAGATGGGATATTACAAGCTGGATTGCAAGCAAGCTCATACATAACGGTTGATGATAGTGGTGCGCGTCACAAAGGAAAGAATGGGGTTGTGACTCAAATGGGGAATGATTTTTTTGCCTGGTTCAGCAGTACTTATTCAAAAAGCCGAGTCAATTTTTTAGAGCTACTGCGGGCAGGAAAACAAGATTATCAGTTAACGGAAGCCGCTTTTTCCTATATGAAGAACCAGAAGTTACCCAAGGAGTCATTAGAGAAATTGCAGACTCACTTCAATCAACATTTTATGGATAAAGAGCGCTGGCAAGCACTGCTGTCAATCACGAAAAAACGACACCAACGTATTGCCACAGAAGGCGCGCTACTAGCCAGTGTATTACATCATGGCTTGTGTGAAGATTTAGCGATCATTAGCGATGATGCGGGGCAATTTAATATATTGCTCCATGGGTTGTGCTGGATCCACGCCGAACGTTTGATCCATAAGTTAGTGCCGCTTAATCAAAGCCACCGAGAAGTTCTTGATGTTGTGCGTGGACAAATTTGGACACTCTATGACGACTTAAAAACTTATAAAGTAGCGCCAGAGTCAGGTAAGCGTCAGGAAATAGAGCAGACATTTGATGAAATATTCACGCAACAAACCAGTTTTGCAACCTTGAATAAAGCTCTGAGCCGACTCTTTAAAAATAAAGATGAGCTACTGCTGGTTTTAGAGCGACCTGAAGTTCCACTTCACACCAATGGCAGTGAAACAGATATTCGTGATTTTGTTAAAAAACGAAAAGTGAGTGGTGGCACTCGTAGTGATGAAGGGCGTCGATGCCGAGATACCTTTATCTGTTTAAAGAAGACTTGCAGAAAACTCGCTATTTCATTTTGGGAATACTTGAACGCTCGATTGGGTATTGGTGAATTGGATATTGGATATTTACCTGATCTGATCAAAGAACGCGTAGCGGCCACCATTTAGGTTTTGTGTGTCGAGTACTGTATGCGTTCCCACGCTGGAGCATGGGAACGAGGGATTGGATGCCCCGACTTATTGAGAAGTTACTCACTTATCATACGAATTCAGGCTATACAAAGTTATCAACAGGCTGTTTTATACATCGTTCATATCTGTAAGATGACATGTGTTAGCATGTCTAAATATAGCTATAAACTAATATGAGCTGTTTTACTTTATTGAGGATTTAATATGTCAGGTAAAAAAATTGTAGATGCTAAAAACAATCCAAACGGAAATGTTAATGCGGTTAAATTAGAGGGTAATGTCACATTTACCCCTATTGATACAGCAATCAGAATGGCCGAAGATGGAAAAGTAGATGCCGTTGTTGTTAATTCTAGGAGTGGTAAGAAGCATCTTCGTTCAAAGCCTGATAGAAAAAAGAAGAATAATTTAGATGAATTGGCAAAATAATTTATAACAAGCTAAGTCGAGTCGGACAGAATTCAGCGGAGTTTCGTTTGTGCCTTGCTGGCACAAGCCTCATGCCACTCAATTCTGCCGAGCACTACGCCCTCACCCCTCATGCAGGTCGTTATAAAGTCAATCGGTACCGAGCAATTATCGTAAAGTTGACCTTTTATCTGAGAAAGCAAAATAAAAAAGGACCTGAATTCGTATGATAAGTGCATAACCTCCACGCAGTGGCTGCCATGCGTAATATTTGTGTTTGAGACAAGACCCAAGTGTTAATCTACGCAAGCAGTCACCAAACTATTTGCGGAGGTTAGCCATGGGCTATAAACACTTGAGCCTT
>WFNQ01000048.1 GCA_015488565.1 Thiomicrorhabdus sp. | reverse complement strand
CTCCCTCACGACCTGCTCGCACCCCAATAGTGGGTGCCACACGGTTCACTCGCTCCGTCACGACAACCCGCGATTTTGCGGCTTCAATTCGATGTTGCAAAACAACCAATTCAGGTAAAGATTTAAGCCTTTCATTATCTACTCTAATTGGCTGCAACGCTAACTCAGGGGGCAGAGCAGGCCACGATGTTAAAACCAGTCCCGTTACCGATTGCAGTTCCGCTTCTGCCTCCGCTAACTGACTTTCAACAGCCGCTCGTTGCATCAACACTTCACTGTAAGTCACCTGTGCCAATAACCCCTCAAGTGCCCCCATATCTCCCGCTAGCTGGCGCTGTTTAACCGTATCAATAAAATTTTGAATCAACTCAGCGCGATACGTAGCCAATGTCTGCATCTGTTTTACCGTGGCATACTGCGCCAATGCATTTAACGTATTCACCGCCACGTTTTGTTTAACTTGTTTAAGCGCAGCACTTGCCATTAAAACCAATGCGTTTGCAACTTGGCGTTGCGCGTCACGTTGATCACTCCAATCCAACGTTTGATTAAAGCCCACCACCGCCGTATTCACGCCACTGCGTTCCGCATCAAACACCAAACTAGGGTTATAAAGTGGTTTCTCCACCCCCTCTTTTCGTGCCAATAGCACATCCAACTCAGACTGAGCCGCCTTAACAGAAGGGCTTTCAGCCCATACCGATTCAATAAATTGTGATATAGATGCGTCCATC
Source organism: Thiomicrorhabdus sp. (assembly GCA_015488565.1). Classification (GTDB taxonomy): domain Bacteria; phylum Pseudomonadota; class Gammaproteobacteria; order Thiomicrospirales; family Thiomicrospiraceae; genus Thiomicrorhabdus. The sequence continues at coordinate 2,821 of WFNQ01000048.1, read as the reverse complement.
ACTTGCACACGATGCGTGCTCAAAGACAGGGGGGGGGAAGAAAAAGAGAAAGCAGACGATTTGGGCAACGATTCTGCCCAAACAGGTACGACAAACCAGGCACAGAGGCCCACTAAAAAAAATCGTAATAACAACATAAAGACAATCCTTCAAAAATAATCACAACTCAACCAGCGTCTAAAACCCGCTCTAAGTCGTCACTAAAAAACACAAAATACAAACCATTGCTGGTTAACTAGAAGTCTGTCAGAGAATAAGAATCGTAACGAGAGAAAATCATTTTGACTCTGGTTTTTAGACCACTTAAGACAAATAGCACGGCTATTTAACGAAAATGAACTGAAAAGACAGATAAAGTGAATTTTTCGCAGTCGATTTTTTTATTCTCAAACAGGCTCTAGAGCGATCTAAGAAGCGTTAAACGATTGGAGGTCTTAATAAGGGAAGAATATAAACTTGAACAGGTGCTTGAGCGCGCACCCAAGTTGACGAACGACGATGCAGAGTAAGCGGTGCAATGGCACTGCAAATTAACCCAACCAAATGGGCCGAACCATGACAGTGATGATCTTCGTAATGCTCATCATTTTGAGCATGATTTAAGTGAGATAACGCATCATGTTCATCATGCGAATGATTGACAACAGACAACGCCATGCTTATTTCATCATGCGATACAAGTGCCTCAGAGTGAGCCTCCGAAGCAAACACCAACCCTGTAAAAAGGTGGGATAACAGCAGTGCGTAAATCAATATTTTTTTCATCGCCTCCATTCTATAGGAGTTAGAGGAAAACAGTCAAATTAAAGTTTTCTGAGATAAGCAGCTATCTAAGTATTAATTTATACTTAATTCCTGTATATTTTCTAGGGGTTTATTTTAGGAGGTGAATTCAGCTTCAAAAAAACAATCCAAAATTAGCTTAAAAGAAATCAATACACTTGGAGAGAATAAAATGTCTAGATTGATTGATGAACTAAAACAAGACCATGTGATTCTTGTAGAAACACTGAATAAAATTAAAGCGATTGGAATTACCTCTGATGAGGGACAAAAAATGTTGATGGCCGCTAAAGGCGCACTATTAGCACACCTTGCAAAAGAAGATAAGGAACTTTATCCTACTTTAAATAAAGCCGCAGAAACAGATGCTCAACTTAAGTCAACGTTAGATTTTTACGCAAAGGATATGGATGAAATTTCAAAATCAGCCCTTGCCTTTTTTGATAAATATTCTGCTGGAGGCTCAGGGTTGGAGTTTGCAAAAGACTTAGGAAGTCTATTTGGAAATCTAGCAAGCAGAGTCAGAAAAGAAGAGTCTACGCTTTATCTTAAATATAATGAACTTGTCGATTAAAAAAGCCCTGTAACGACTCAGTCTCCCCTTGAAAAGGGCATTTCTGTGTTAAAAAATGGCCTTGGTATGTCTCTTTTCAGATACGATCTGAGTCGTTACAAATATTTTTATAAAATTTTCTCCCCCCTTCTCACTTTTTCAAAAATCTCAAGTAAAATAATAACAAACCCACTTAACCAAGGTTAATCACCGTTATGCACTCTTACAATCAAGACATGTTAGATGAACATCTTAAAGGCGACCATTACGGACATCGCATGGGCTGGTTGCGTGCGGCGGTTTTGGGGGCGAACGATGGCATTATCTCCACCGTCAGTTTATTGGTTGGTGTCATCGCTTCTGGCGCGAGTAAAGAGCAAGTTTTACTGGTGGCGTTTGCTGCCTTAACAGCGGGGGCGATTTCTATGGCGGCGGGGGAGTATGTCTCGGTCAGTTCACAGTCGGATACCGAAAAGGCCGATTTGGAAATTGAACGTCGAGCACTGGAAAATAATTGGGAACAAGAACAAGCCGAACTGGCGCACATTTATAGAGAGCGAGGTGTCAGTGTAGAAACCGCTGAAAAAGTGGCATTTGAATTAATGCAACACGATGCCTTAGGGGCACACGCAAAAGATGAGTTAGGGTTATCCGAAGTGCATGCGGCCAAACCGTTGCAAGCCGCTCTTGCTTCTGCCACGGCATTTATCTCGGGAGCAGCCATTCCTGTACTATTAATTGTACTGCTGCCCATGGAAAATTTAGGCTATATTATTGCAGGAACATCACTGATCCTGCTGTCATTTTTAGGTGCTTTGGCGGCTAAAACGGGAGGAGCCAATATGGTAAAAGGTGCGATTAGAATGTTTGTTTGGGGTAGCTTTGCCATGGCGCTGACCACTTATGTGGGCTTGCAATTTGGCGCGGCGGGTTAGCAAAATAAACAGACCCAAAAGAAGCAAGCCATAACTGGAAGGCTCTGGCACTGCAGAAACCGCACCGTATAAAAATTGAATACCCGCAATGTCATCCTCTTGAAGGGTATTTATGCCTTGGTAGTCGGTATACATCAGCGCACCTTCAACCTCAGAATGACCTAAACCTAACGCATGGCCTATTTCATGAGTGGCAACGGTTAAAAAGTCATAACCCACCCCCCCCTCACTAACAGACCAAAAAACCGATTCACTAAAGTGAATTTCACTCCATGCAATTTGGCTAAAGGTTTCTCCTTCATATTCTGTAAACGACCGTGCTGTTAAGGCATGGGCAATTTCATCCCCCCATATATACTCTCCTGCCAAGACAATATCACCCGCTTGATCATCCACTTGATTAAACGATAAATTGGCCACGGATGCCCAGCGATCAAACGCCGTATTAATTGCGCTTTCATAGCCTTCAGGAATAAATGAACTCAGAGCCGAACAGGCTTCATAGCCTAAAAAACAGGACGAATAAGAAGTGGCTATGCTGTAGCTAATT
>WFNQ01000047.1 GCA_015488565.1 Thiomicrorhabdus sp. | reverse complement strand
CTAATAAATTTAATCGTCCAAATACGCCTAACACGCTTCTCACTCGGTTTGGATTGGTGTAAACAAAATCCTTATGCGTTACCAATGCCTTAACATGCTCCAAGGCATGACGATGATGTGAGGCGGCTTGCAAGCTAAACCACTTATCCAATACCAATGTATCGTCGCACCAGCGTTCATAAAAGCGTTGTAAACAAACCTTTCGCTCAGCATGGTCGGTATGTGAAATTGCTTCTAATGCCGCTAATACGTCTGTCATATTATGTTGGCGTTCATATTGTGCTTTTGCCAACTCAAACCCATTCGGTAACAGAGTCAAATAATGCAAACAAACATTTTTTAACTTACGACAGGCAATATCCTCTTTATGGTATTGATACTCCCGACTTTCAGCATCACTCAATTGCTGGTAAATCAGAGAGAGCTCTACTTGATTTTGCTGTGCTAAAACGTTCCTTAACCATTGATGAACATGATAAACCGCATCTGGATTCACCACTGCAAACTGCTCTCCAATATAGGTTAAATCAGGCAATGTGATGGTTAAAGCGATTAAAGCCTTATCTTCCGTTGTATTTTGCAATATACCTAAAAAGGCCATTCTAACCGCATCAGATAGTATTAAAGCTTGATTCTCTTCATAACGTTTAATATTGGCTTTAATTTCATTTAATACCAATGTTTGAAAAGATTCCCAGCGAATAAAGCTATCCAAATCAAACCTCGATAACAAGCTAAGCTCCCAATCGGTATAGCTGTATTTCAAATGAATCGGTGCAGAAAAACTTCTTAAAAACGCGGGAATGGGTTGCGTTGCGACCTTGGTAAAAGTAAAAATATCCGTTTGTGCCGTACACTGCAATAACAGTTCGACTTGTGAACCAACCACCTTTTTTTGAGTAAGTACATCAGGAACCAGCGCCATCGCCTCGCCATCTTTAGAGAGTAATCCAAAGCGAATAGGAATAAGAAAAGGTTGAAAATCCTGTGTTGAACAACCCATCTGTTGATTACAAGTAATTTGATAGGTTTGTGATTCAGCATCATATTCCGTTGTTATTTCAACCGTCGGTGTGCCCGATTGAATATACCATTGATGTAACTGAGCAAGATCGACCTGATTGGCATCCTCCATTGATTTTCTAAAATCAACGATCGTAACGGCCTGGCCATCATGCCGTTTAAAATAAAGATCCATTCCCTTTCGAAAGCCCGATTTCCCCAATAACGTATGATAAAGGCGAACCACTTCTGCCCCTTTTTCATAAACCGTCATGGTATAAAAATTATTCATTTCAATATAAGATTGAGGCTGAATGGGATGCGACATGGGCCCAGCATCTTCTGGAAATTGATTACTCCGTAACCGCTTAACATCCTCAATTCTTTTCACGGCAGGCGATAACATATCGGCCGTAAATTCTTGATCTCTAAAAACGGTTAAGCCCTCTTTGAGGGTTAATTGAAACCAGTCTCGACAGGTAACTCGGTTTCCGGTCCAGTTATGAAAGTATTCATGTGCAATAACCGCTTCAATGCCTTCATAATCCACATCCGTGGCCGTTTCAGGCTTGGCCAAGACAAACTTAGAATTAAAAACGTTTAAGCCTTTATTTTCCATTGCGCCCATATTAAAGTCATCAACAGCGACGATCATATAAATATCTAAATCATAAATAAGACCAAACTGCTCCTCATCCCATGCCATCGATTTTTTAAGCGAATCCATCGCATGTTGGCACTTATCTAAATTACGCGACTCAACATAGATTTTTAAGGCAACCGTTCGGTTATCAGCCGTGATGAAAACATCTTCAATGCACTTTAAATTTCCAGCCACCAATGCAAATAAATAACAGGGCTTTTTAAAAGGATCCTCCCAAACGGCATAATGGCGATTAGACTCCAAGTCACCTGATTCAATTAAATTACCATTGGATAAAAGTACCGCATTATGCTCTTTATCGGCCACAATTTTAGTGGTAAAACGCGTCAAAATATCTGGGCGATCTAAAAAATAGGTTATCTTTCGAAATCCCTCTGCTTCACACTGTGTGCAATAATTGCCACTGGTTCGATACAATCCCTCTAGCGCCGTATTACTCTCAGGAGAAATTTTTGTCACCACGATCAACTCAAACTCAACGTCCTCAATCTTTAACGACAAAGAAGCATCATCAACACAACAACGATTAATCACCTCTTTACCATTTAACAAAACAGAGATAAGCTCTACACCCTCACCTAATAATGTTATCGTCTGCTGCTCCGAAAGCCGATGAAACTGCATTCTATTTTTAACAATGGTCTCTGTTGGATGCAGATCAAATTCTAAAAAAACATGTTTAATGGCAAACTCAGGTGGTTGATAATCTTTTAAATAATGAACATCAGGTGTACTTGCTATCATATAAGAATCTCACAATGGATAAAAACAGCAGCTCCGTGAATAAGCGAGCAATTAATAATATAGAAATATAGGCTTCTAAATGGTTATAAACAAAAAAGCCTTTCTACCCAAAGGATAGAAAGGCTTTTTAAAAAATGATTTAAATGTAATTTAGTATGAAAACTCTGCGCGACGGTTTTTAGCCCATGCCGCTTCCGTATGTCCTTCTACTGCTGGATTTTCTTCTCCATAACTAATCACTTGAATTCGACTTGGACTCACGCCTTCTGCAATCAAAGCTCGTTTAACCGCATTGGCTCGACGCTCTCCTAACGCAATATTATACTCACGAGTGCCACGCTCGTCACAATACCCTTTTACCGTAACTTTTGCCGTTGGCTCTAACGCCATATAGTCTGCATTGGCTTTAATGGTGCTATAAAATTGCGATTTCACATCGGATTGATCAAAATCAAAATAAACCACTTCACGCTGAATAGCCGCCAGTAGCTCCGCTTTTTGTGCGGCTAATGCATTTGCTTTTGCCTGCCTTGAGGCATCAATATCCTCATCGACTTGAACAACAATCTCATTTTCAACCACTTGAACACTCTCAGGTGCTTCTTCCGTTGGTTTAGGCGCAGAACTACAACCTACCAGCGTAAACCCCACAAAACCAACAACAAATAATTGCTTAATATTCTTTACTAACATAGCTCTACTTCCTAAGTTCCAAAAATTGATAACGATAATATACCGTAAAACAATCTTAGATATCTTATTTTTTTACCTTTGTGATAAAAAACAACCCACTAAAGAACGTGTTACGACTCTTCCTTTCCGCCAGCGGCTACTTTTAACGCATCTTCATTATGAACCTTTACCGCTTTCTTTTTCCACGTCACGATCGCTTTAGCATGAAGCTTTGCCAAAATTCGTGAAACCGTTTCAGGTGTCAATCCTAAATGCACGGCAACATCTCGATGCAAAATACTTAACCGAAATTCATCATAGACATAACCACGCATTCGATACCGCTCAACCATGCTCCAAATAAATTGTGCAACACGTTGATCTGCATTACGCTTAATAAGCATTTCTGAATGAGAACGTCCTTCATTCACCTCTTTACTCATGACCATCATAATTTGCTGATTTAAGCTCGGAATCTGTAAAGATAAGTCCGTCAACTCGTCAAAAGGCAGTGCACAAACACTGACCGAATCAATTGCAATGGCACTCATTTTATGTTGTTTACTCGCTAAAGCATCGACACCTAATACATCACCAGGTAAGTAAAAACCATGTATTACCTCATCCCCTGAATCAGAAAAAGAGTACAGTTTTATCACACCCGCCCTAATGGCAAATAATGAGGTAAAATCATCCCCTGCTTGAAATAAAAATTGACCTTTTTTAAGTGGCGCTTTTCGATCAACAACCTGATCCAGACGATCAATATCTGATTTCACTAACCCTGTCGGAAAACAGACTTTCTGTAAGCCACAATTACGACAACTTGCATTAAACGCGGACTTAGTTTCAGTCATATCATTTCAAACCCAATTTAATATTCTTTAAAATTCAACAAGGGATTGTAGTCATTTTATGCCATTTGTCACGCCTAATTACTACGATTAATGCAATCAAAGCAAAACTCCTACCACAACATGAGATAAAACGTTTACAGAGTAAGGTTTATTACACACTTATTCAAATAAAAATAAACTGGTCAATTTTTAATCAACTTAATAAATAACAGCTAAAATAAGGGACTTAGATACAATTTCATTAAATTACCCACAAAGTTATCCACAGATTTTGTGCACAAAACAACACGCATTAACTCGATATTATAAAAACATAAAAAAAAGCAATATTTCAATGAGTTAAGACAAACACTGAAAGTAAAATAAAACCAATAATACCTAACACTCAATAAAGTTTTGTCAAGTTTTTTTTAGATTTATTCACGTTTTTATAAAAAAACAAAAAACTTGACTTTTAAAAGGTTAAGACTAACCTCAAAACCAATTTACTCAATTAGGAATTTTTTTAAAATGGCAAAAATACTCGGCACAGGAAACACCGTATTAGACACAATATTAACCGTCCCTCACCACACAAAAGAAAATCAAGAACTCAGAGCAATCAATAAAAAAATATCAACTGGTGGCAATACTAACAATACACTGTATGTTTTAAGCCAACTTGGCCATGAAACCAGCATCTGCACAACCTTAGCAACAGATAATGAAGCCAAGCTACTTATTATGGATCTAAAAAAACGTCAAATATCCACCACGCATGTTCAAAAAATCATTCAGGGTCAAACCCCTAGTTCATTTATTACCCTTAACCAAGAGAATGGCCATAGAACGATTATTCACTACCGTGACCTACCCGAAGTAAGCTTTGAACATTTTGCAAAAATTACCGTTGAAGCATTTGATTGGTTGCACTTTGAAGGACGAAATATTGAAAACTTAGCTGGCATGCTGAATATCGCTAAAACATTCCTAACAAAACAACCCATCTCCCTTGAGATTGAGAAATCAAGAGAGGGTATTGAAGCACTCTTTAATCAAGCTAATTTATTGATTTTCTCTCACCATTACGCCACTGAACAAGGCTTTTCTGATGGCGAAATGTTGCTAAAACACATTCAAGCAAGCGTACCAAACGCTAAACTGGTTTGCACTTGGGGAGAACAAGGTGCATGGTTTGCAGATATAAATCAACCCATTCAGTACATCAAAGCAGAAGTCATTCACCCTGTTATTGATACCTTAGGTGCAGGAGACACGTTTAATGCTGCTCTCATACACCATTTGATTCAAGGTGACTCTCTTAAAGAATCTGTAAAAAATGCCAACTATTTTGCCGCTCAAAAGTGCAAACAATTTGGACTAGATAATCTATTACAAAAATCCATAACGAACAAAGCCATTGCGAACATCAAACAACTTAGCACCGCTAAAACATTGGTCGTAAACAGTAAAAACCACAATCAATCCATTGTACTTATCAAACACCAAGATGGCGTCAAAGCGTATGAGAACAACTGCCCCCATCAAAACGTTCCACTAGATGAAGCTTATAAAATTGATATCAATCCTTTTGAAAAGACCATGAAATGCTCGGTACACGATGCTTATTTTCAAATAGAAGACGGAACCTGTATTGAAGGCCCCTGCTGGAATGAATCTCTTACCACGGTGGATATTACCATTGATGACATAGGAGATATTTATTTAAAATAAAAAAAGGGGGGAAGAATTTTTTTCTCCCCCCCCTCTATCCAAACTATCAATTAAGATTTAGAAACGAATTGACGCTGTCGATACACTTCATAAACGGTAATACCCGTCGCAACCGACACGTTTAAACTCTCAACCACACCTACCATTGGAATCGCGGCAAGGTAATCACACGCCTCTTTGGTTAAACGTCGTAACCCTGAACCTTCTGCCCCCATAACAATGCCAGTTGACCCAGTAAAATCTTGATCGTATATAGTCTGTTCTGTATCGCCATCCAGTCCCACCATCCACATGCCTGCTTGCTGCATCTCTTTAAGGGTTCTGGTTAAATTTGACACCACAATAAGCTTTACATTATCTGCCGCACCAGAGGCCACTTTACGTACCGTTGCATTCATACCAACCGAGTTATGCTTAGGAATAATCACGGCATCGGCACCCACTGCATCAGCAGTACGAAGTACTGCCCCCAAATTATGTGGGTCCTGCACTTCGTCCAAAAAGATAAACAGCGGGTTGACGGCCTTATTCATAATATTTAACAAGTCGGACTCATTTAAGTCCGCCTGTTTCGCGACCAAAGCCATCACGCCTTGATGATTACCATCAATCTTATTAAAAGCGGATTTTGCAACATACTCAGGAGAAAGACCAAGGCTCTTCGCGTAATCATAAAGCGATTGCTGGCGATTATTTAAGCGCCCTTTTATAAAAGAGAGCTGATAAACCAGATGTGGCGCTTGCTTGACAAATTTTTCAACCGCATGCAGTCCATAAATAATTTCTTGTTTCACTATGTTTTATTGGCTCTTAGGTTATTAATTTTTAGGTTATTGGCTTTTATTAGGCGATTTTTTGCCTTTACGATAATAGCGTTTTCTACGGGGTCTTTTTTGCTCCGATGAATCGGCATCTTCTTGAGACTCCGGTGTATTTTCACTCCCCTTTTCAGAGGCCGTTTCATCGGTAGAACCACCTGAAATAAAGCGTAAATCAACCTTACGGTCATCTAAATTAACCTGAGCTACCTGCACTCGAATACGATCTCCTAAACGATAGACTTTACCAGTACGCTCACCTTTTAAACAGTGGCGAGCATTATCATAGTGGAAATAGTCTTCGCCTAGCTCGGTAATGTGCACCAAACCTTCAACGTACAGCGGATCAATTTCAACAAATAAGCCAAAATTCGTCGCTGCTGTGACCACCGCGTCATACTCTTCGCCTAATCGGTGAGACAAGAACTCACATTTCAAGAAGGTAACCGCATCACGGGTCGCTTCATCGGCACGTCTCTCTGTATCCGAACAGTGCTGTCCCAACTCTTGCATTTTAACTTCGGTATATTCAAAGCCTTCTGCACCCACTTTTTTCCAAGCATGTTGAATCGCACGGTGTACCAGTAAATCTGGGTAACGACGAATAGGTGACGTAAAGTGCGTATAGTGCTCATAGTTCAAGCCAAAATGGCCTTTATTATCAGGCTGATACACCGCTTGATTCATACTGCGCAACAGTACGGTTTGAACTAAATGCTCATAAGGTTCGTCTTTGATTTTCTCCATTACCGTTGCATAATCATGCGCGGTTGGCTCATCGCCCCCTTCCAATGTCAAACCAAAATCTTTTAAGAAGGTTCGAACATTTTTCAATCGCTCTTCCGTTGGTTTCTCATGCACACGGTATACAATTGGAATTTTATGCCATTTTAAGTAACGTGCTGTAGCCACATTAGCCATCAACATGCACTCTTCAATCAGCTTGTGTGCATCGTTACGGAATACAGGCACAATCTCTTTAATTTTACGATCATCATCAAAAACAATACGCGTTTCAGTGGTATTAAACTCCAATGCGCCGCGCTCTTCACGTGCTTTTTGCAACACTTTATACAGCTCATGAAGGTCTTCTAAATGAGGAACCTGCTCAGCAAACTGTGCTCTAAACTCACTGTCCGAATCGGTTAAAATATCATTTACTTGATCATAAGTTAACCGCGCCTTAGAGTTCATCACCGCTTGATAGTATTGACTGCGCTCTAAACGACCGTGCTCGTCAATCGCTAAATCCGCTACCATGCACAAACGATCTACGTGAGGATTAAGAGAACACAAGCCATCAGATAACTTAGAAGGCAACATCGGCACCACACGCTGTGGGAAATAGACTGAATTTCCACGCTTAAACGCTTCTTTATCTAATTCAGAGCCTATTTTCACATAGTGCGATACGTCAGCGATGGCCACCACTAAACGCCAGCCATTTTTACGACGCTTCGCAAACACCGCATCATCAAAATCTTTTGTATCGGAACCATCAATGGTCACCAATTGCATACTGCGAAGATCTTTACGCCCCTCTAAATCGGATTCCACAACTTTATCAGGAATCGCATCCAACTCTTTCACTAACGCTTCTGGCCACTCATTCGGAATACCATACGCATGAATAGCGGCATCAATTTCCATCCCTGGTGCCATATAGTCACCAACCACTTCAATGATTTTACCAATTGGGCCGGATCGTAAAGTAGGCTGACTCAGGACTTCAACCAAAACAACCTGCTCTTCTTTCGCATCCAACAAACCATCTTTAGGGATAAAAATATCTTGCGTTAAGCGATTATTATTAGGGCGAACCCAAGACAAGCCATTTTCCGTTGCCAAACGCCCAAGCACCTGCTTGGTATTATGCTCAATGACTTCAATAATAGCGCCTTCTTGACGACCACGTCGATCCTCTCCAATAACGGAAGCGATAACCACGTCACCATGTAGAGCTTTATGCATCTCTTTTTCAGATAAGAAGAGATCTTTCCCCCCCTCTTCAGGTACTAAAAAACCATAGCCATCTGGATGACCCAAAACACGCCCTTTAATTAAGTCCATTTTTTTCAGTAAACCAAATGCACCGCGACGATTACGAATCAACTGCCCATCACGCACCATCGCTTTTAAACGACGTGATAAAGCTTCATAACGCTCTTCATCATCCTCTGAAACCTCAAGCACCTTAGCAACTTGATAAAGCCTTAATGGTTTTTGAGCCTCTTCTAATGCTTCAAGAATAAACTCTCTGCTTGGAATAGGGTTGTCATATTTTTCAGCTTCACGCTGTGCATGTGGGTCTTGCTGACCCGTTGTGTTTTCTGTAGTCACTCGATACCATCTAAGTTAAAAGCCCCCCATTCCCCTTATCGAACATTCCACAATAACAAGGTTTAAGAAAGCTATATTTTAAAAATTGCGCGTATTATAACAAATAGTTAACAACTTTATGAAATTACGGCAAACCAAATGCTTTGCCCACTAAATGCACTCATTTTTTCTTAAAAAAAGTATTTTTTCCCCCGCTATCTAATCTAAAATAAAGCGACTTAAAACAGACTCATTGGAAAATGATTTGCTCTCTCTTAACCCTGCTCCAAAAACTGTCAGCATCTTTTCCTCGCTTGCGCTTGGGCTATTCTTAAGCGTTCCATTGGCGAATTCCAGCTTGAGCAGCCAAACAAAAAACAGCATCCAAAACTCCCTTTCAGAACGAATCAATCAACCATTTATTGGCGATCTAGAACAAATACGTCAACGCAGGGTATTAAGGGTATTGGTTAGCTACAATGGCACCAATTTTTTTCACACCATCAAAGGACAACGAGGCTTAGAGCACGACCTCATTAAGGCCTATGAAAAATATCTAAATCGTGGCCCAAGAAAAGAACGCTATCAGACACACGTCATTTTTTTAACCCGCCCTTTTAACCAATTATTCGATGAACTTCTGACGGGGCATGGCGATCTCATTGCGGCTGGACTGACCGTCACAACCGAACGAAAATACATGGTTGACTTTACCGACCCCTATATTAAGAATGTACAAGAGATACTGGTCTCTAATCAAAACAGCCCTATCATTACCAAGCTTGAAGACCTCTCCAATAAACAGATCATCGTTGTCTCCAACAGCAGCTATATCATACACATTGAGAAAATGAACCAAGCACTCGGACGAATGGGATTACCGGGAATAGAAATCATTCAAGCAGACCCTATTTTAGAGGCAGAAGACCTTTTAGAGATGGTTAATGCGGGTCTATTTGAGTACACCGTTGTGGATGATCACATTGCCAAAATATACCAGCACACCTACTCCAACCTTAAATTACAACCAGACATTGTCTTCCATCATGGTGGCGAGATTGCATGGGCACTCAATAAAAACCTACCCAACTTAAAGCGCTCTCTCAATACCTTTATCAACACCTATGCAAAACCAGGGAAATTTTTAGGCAACAGCATCTACCAAAAATACTATAAAAATCCTTTTTGGGTAAAAACGCCCCTCTCACTCACCGCACTCGATGAAACCCCTTGCTTACAATATTACTTTGAAAAATACGCTGAATTTTACGATTTTGACTGGTTTTTAATCGCCTCATTAGCTTATCAAGAGTCTCGATTTCAACAACATCTCACCAGCAAAGCTAATGCAAAAGGCATTATGCAAATCAAACGCTCAACAGCACGCTCAAAAGTGGTTAACATTCCCAATATAGACAACTTAGAAGACAATATTCATGCAGGAGTAAAATACCTTGCCTTCATTCGTGACTACTATTTTGATAAACCCGAGTACGCTAAAGAGGATCAAATTAACTTCTCTTTAGCGGCTTACAATGCTGGGCCGGGACGCATTAGAAGACTGCAACGAGAAGCCGAAGCACGAGGTCTTGACCCTTATAAATGGTTTTATAATGTGGAAGTGCTCGCACGAGAAGACATAGGATATGAAACCGTTAACTACGTCACCCAAATTCAAAAAAGAATGATTGGCCTCAAATCATCCTTTACTCTATCCAAAAACAAACTGCATCTGACCGCGCAAAAAATCAACGATCACCAACAAAAAATCAATGAATCCAGCAACACACCATAACCATTAAGGTGCTGGACGATACACTCGCACATTTTCAAACCCCGCATCTCTTAAATACTGTGCATGCAACTGACTCATCACCCCTTTCTCACAAAACAACAGATACTCTCTCTCTTGATCTAAAGCTTTAAACGACTGATTTAACTCATAAAAAGGAATGGTTTCTACACCTTCTAGAGCCAACGGGGATGAAGCGACCTCCTCTTCACGACGGATATCAATCACCACCATTTCTGGCGCAACCTCACTCAACACCTCAACCGATTCTGCCGCATTCACATCGTCAATAATCGTATGAACAGGAATACTTATTGCCTGATCAATGGCCGCATCCAATACAGCATAATCAAAGCGAGCCGCCTCTTTTTCCATTCGCTTAAACGAACCATTAATCACGGGATTCTTTGAGATCACACCACAATACTCAGGCATACTTTCCGCAAAATGGCGCGTACCAATATCATTTGCAATATTCATAATATCGGGCTTATTCATCATTGCCAACGGACGCAAAACCAATTTAGTCGTCGCTTGATCAATCACCGCTAGATTCCGTAATGTTTGACTACTGACTTGTGCCACGCTCTCACCCGTAACCAACGCATCAATCCCCATCTCATCCGCTACTTTTTCAGCCGCCATTAACATTAAACGCTTTAATGTCACCCCCATATAACTTTCATGGGTCGAACGAAATATCTCCGTTACCACCGCCTCAAAAGGAACCGTCACAAAAGAGACACGATGCGATGAACCAAATTGTGCCCATAAATAGAGTGCGACTTGCTTCACACCAATTTCATGCGCCGCTCCGCCTAAATTAAAAAAGATAAAATGGGTCTTTACCCCACGCTTCATGGTGAGATAACTTGCCACAGTCGAGTCAAACCCACCTGACATCAACGAAAGTAACTGACCCTGTGTGCCCATTGGAAACCCACCCAAACCCACTCTACGCTTTGTAATAACATTTAACGTTTTTTGATGCAATTCAAATTCTATTTTTACCTCAGGCGTATGCAAATCCACTTTTCTCGGAGAACCATGCTGACAAAAATACGCTCCAACAAAACGTTCCAACTCAAATGACGTTGCCTCATGCGTTCCGGTTCTTTTGGCTCGAACCACAAATGATTTACCCGCCACGCGATCCAACGCATGCTCCGCTACTTTCTCTGCAATTAATGCTAAATTCTCACCTGTCTCGTACTGAACAACCTCTAAAAACTGCTCAACACCAGGGGTTTTACTTAACACACGTCGCACCGCATCATTCCACTTATCGTCCGACTGAACCTCAATTTTATCCCAAAAACGCTTCACTACAATTTGATCATCAACACGGTGCAACAGCGTCCGTAAATTATCATTCAACTGGCTAATCATCTTCTTTTTAACCGGTGCACCCTTAATCATAATCTCTGGAAATAGCTTAACGATAAATCTCATGGCATAACTCTTTTTAAAACGATTGGAAAAGTAGTCGCTATTGTACACTCGTTTGCCATATAAACAGCTAAGCAAATTCAGTGGCTTAGATAATTTACTAAAAATATCCAGTTTTATGGTAAAATCCCCCGAAATTAATTTTGATATTTTTAAACTTTAAGAGAGATCCTCAATGAAAAGACTAGATCAAGTATTAGCAAATGACGGTATTCCAGCGGAACTGGAACTGGTAATCAACCACATCATGGTAGCCTGTAAAGACATCGCTTACAAACTAGGCCAAGGAGAATTAGCAGGGATTTTAGGTGCAACCGAAGACGAAAACGTTCAAGGTGAAACACAAAAAATGCTCGACGTAATTTCTAATGATCTACTAAAAGACATCCTAATTGCCAACCCTGCGGTTAAAGGTGTAGGATCAGAAGAAGAAGACTACACTATTGCCGGAACCAAAGATGGTAAATACCTAGTTACATTCGATCCTTTAGACGGTTCTTCTAACATCGACGTAAACCTATCTGTTGGTACCATCTTCTCAATCTTAGAAGCTCCGCAGGATGACCGTACAGGCGATCAACAAGAAGTCTTTTTACAAGAAGGGCGCAAGCAAGTTGCCGCAGGTTATGTACTTTACGGCCCATCTGCACTTTTAGTGATGACAACAGGTAACGGCGTAAACATCTTCACACTAGATCAAAACGTTGGTGAGTTTGTTCTAACCAAGTCAGGCGTTCAAATTCCTGAAGACACCGCAGAATTTGCCATCAACATGTCTAACCAACGTTTCTGGGAACCAGAAATGAAGCAGTACATTGATGACTGCCTAAAAGGTGAAGAAGGTCCTTTAGGTAAGCGTTACAACATGCGTTGGGTTGCTTCCATGGTAGCAGAAGTTCACCGTATCTTGATTCGTGGTGGTATCTTTATGTACCCTTACGATAGCCGTGACCCTTCAAAAGCCGGTAAATTACGCTTAATGTATGAAGGTAATCCAATGTCAATGATCGTAGAACAAGCGGGTGGAGCATCTTCTACAGGTCGTATGGACATTATGGACGTTAAACCTGAAGGCATTCATGACCGCGTCCCAGTTGTTTTAGGCTCAAAAAATGAAGTCGCTAAAGTCGTTGCTTACCACAAGTAAGCCCCCTCTTTTTAGCACCCTAAAAACACCCGCACCAGCGGGTGTTTTTATATTAATAACTACAAATTCATAAAGGAATACTCCATGGGTTATTCAGCAGTACCAGCAGGTAAAGACCTGCCAAACGACATTAACGTTATCATTGAAATTCCAGCCTTTGCGCCACCCGTTAAATACGAAGTAGACAAAGAGACCGATCTTGTTTGGGTTGATCGCTTACAAGGTGCCACCATGTCCTACCCTGCTAACTACGGTTACATTAACGACACCCTATCAGACGATGGTGATCCAGTTGACGTCTTAGTCGTCACACCACATCCACTGATTGTAGGTTCCGTTATTCGTTGTCGCCCTATCGGCATCTTTAATATGACCGACGATGGCGGACAAGATGCAAAAGTCATTGCCGT
>WFNQ01000046.1 GCA_015488565.1 Thiomicrorhabdus sp. | reverse complement strand
CTACTCATACTACTAGGCTATAACTACAGACGCCAAAAGCAAACCGTTCACGCATTTAATTTAAAAGCCTAAAATAGTAACCCTACCTAGCCTAGAAGCCGATCTAAAAATAGGAATAATCGCGAGATCGTAGTCAACATCCTGTTCTAATGCAGTCTTCTGGTTTAGCCAGTATTAATTTATGACATAAAAAAAGCCCTAACTAGGGCTTTTTTTATGTCTAAATTACTTGATCACACCCCATCCACAATACTATTTAGCGTGCTACTCGGGCGCATAATATTGCTGACTTTATCTGAATCCATAAAATAATAGCCTCCTAAGTCCACGGCATGGCCTTGTACACTATTAAGCTCTGATACAATTTTGGCCTCTTGTGCCGTAAATGCCTCAGCAACAGGCGTAAAACGGGCTTTTAATTCGGCATCATCATTTTGAGCCGCAAGTGCTTGCGCCCAGTACATGGCTAAATAGAAATGGCTTCCTCGATTATCCAACTCGCCTACTTTACGAGAAGGAGATTTATTTTCATCTAAAAACTTGGCTGTTCCCGCATCCAGCGTGGTTGCTAATATTTGTGCTTTTGGTCTGTTAAAGGTGTTCGCCAAATGCTCCAACGACACCGCTAAGGCTAAAAACTCGCCTAACGAATCCCAACGTAAATGATTTTCAGTTTGCAGTTGTTGTACGTGTTTTGGGGCAGAACCTCCTGCACCAGTTTCAAATAGCCCGCCACCATTCATTAATGGCACAATGGACAACATTTTAGCGGACGTTCCCAGTTCTAAAATAGGAAATAAATCGGTTAAATAGTCACGTAAGACATTCCCCGTAACAGAAATGACATCTTTACCCTCTTTAACATGGCGCAACGTAAAACGAGTGGCTTCTTCAGGCGACATAATGTGCAATTCTAGCCCCGTTGTATCATGATCTAGTAGGTAGTGGTTAACCTTTTCAATCAGTTGATGGTCGTGAGCACGATGGGTATCCAACCAAAATACCGCCGGAATGCCTGTTGCTCTGGCACGGTTTACCGCCAATTTAACCCAGTCTTGAATCGGCGCATCTTTGACCTGACACATACGGAAAATATCACCTTGCTCAACCGTTTGCTCCAGTAAAACATTGCCATTTTCAGCAACTACTCTCACAACACCTGGCGCTGACATTTGAAATGTTTTATCATGCGAACCATACTCTTCTGCTTTTTGTGCCATTAAGCCCACATTGGAAACCGACCCCATCGTGCTAGGGTCAAACGCACCATGATGTTTACAAAAATTAATGGTCTCTTGGAACACTCCTGCATAACAACGGTCAGGAATCACCGCTAAGGTATCTTGTTGTTTGCCGTCTTTATTCCACATTTGCCCAGAAGCTCGAATCATTGCGGGCATGGAGGCATCAATAATGACATCACTCGGCACATTTAAGTTGGTAATGCCTTTATCCGAATCCACCATCGCCACATCGGGTTGAGCGTCTAAAACGGCTTGTAAATCGGCTTCAATTTCGGCTTTTTTATCCGATGCTAAGGTCTCAATTTTAGCGTACACATCGCCCAAACCATTGCTGGAACTCACCCCTAACCGAGCAAAAGTCTCTGCATGCTTTTCAAAGACCGCTTTAAAAAAGACCTCAACCGCTTGACCAAAAATAATGGGATCAGAGACCTTCATCATGGTTGCTTTCATATGAATTGAGAATAAAATTCCCTGTGCTTTTGCCTCTGCAATCGCCTCTGCTAAAAAGTGTCTTAACGCCGATTGACTCATGACCGCGGCATCAATAATTTCACCTACTTGCAGTGGCGCACGCTCTTTTAATAACGTTGTTGACCCATCTTCTGCCACAAATTCAATTTTAAACGTCGTACCCTCTTTTACGGTTAATGAACGTTCAGAACCATAAAAATCGCCTTCAGTCATGCTCGCCACATGCGTTTTTGACTCTGGCGACCAAGCGCCCATCGAATGTGGATGTTTCTTAGCATAATTTTTAACCGATGGTGGCGCTCGACGATCCGAGTTCCCTTCTCGTAATACCGGGTTTACAGCACTGCCCAATACTTTTGCATACGTGGCTTTAATGGTTTTTTCTGCCTCCGTTTTGGCGGTTGCAGGATAGTCCGGAAGCGCATAGCCTTTTGCCTGTAATTCTAAAATCGCCGCTTCGAGCTGAGGGATGGACGCACTCACATTAGGTAACTTAACAATGTTTGCATCAGGGCGTTTCGCCATCTCACCCAGTTCGGACAGCGCATCGCTTTGCTTTTGCTCAGGTGTTAACATGTCTGAAAAGTTTGCGATGATACGCGCCGCTAATGAAATATCACGCGTTTCAACCACCACATCTGCCGCTGCTGTAAAGGCCTTTACTATCGGTAATAACGAATACGTTGCAAGTGCAGGGGCTTCATCCGTGAGCGTGTAAATAATTTTGGCTTGTTCAGACATGGCATTTCCTTGAGTTTTTCAAATGTTAGAATGTGTGCTATTTTAACGCACTGAGACCTTTGCACGAAATAACTTATATAATTTTTCACTCTGAGACCTTTGCACTACTGAGTATTCCCTATGAGCAAATTGATTCTATTTAACAAGCCCTTTAACGTCCTATGCCAATTTACCGATAACAGCCCCCAATCTGAACAGCGAGATACACTGGAAAACTACATTCTGCATAAAGGATTTTATGCTGCAGGACGCTTAGACCGTGATAGTGAAGGACTACTACTGCTTACTGATGATGGTGCTTTGCAACATGCCATTACCGACCCAAAACACAAACTGCCTAAAACCTATTTAGCACAAGTAGAAGGAGAGGTCACTGCCGAAGCCATTCAGCAACTGACAAAAGGGGTCACACTGAAAGATGGGTTGACTCGTCCAGCACGGGCTAAAAAAGTTCCCCCCCCTGCTTGGCTATGGTCAAGAACACCGCCGATTCGACAACGAAAAAACATCCCAACCAGCTGGATTGAATTAACCCTTACCGAAGGAAAAAATCGTCAAGTCAGACGAATGACCGCCGCGGTGGGCTTTCCAACATTAAGGCTAATTAGAATTCAAATTGGTCAATGGTCCATCCAGTCCCTCGCGCCAGGTGAATCAACCCTACTAAAAAACCAATCTCTGAAAACAAAAACCTAATTCGAATACTTTTCTATGCTCTGTTAAAATACCCCTTCAAATAATTAACATTTAAAGCGTTATACCCCCATGAAAAAAACGTCAAACGATTACTCAAAAACCAAGGTTATTGTCGGCTTATCAGGCGGCGTAGATTCTTCCGTTGCCGCCCTGCTGCTTAAACAGCAAGGCTATGATGTCGAGGGGTTGTTTATGAAAAACTGGGAGGGTGATGATACCGATGACTACTGCCCCGCAGCGGAAGACTTAAAAGATGTAATAAAAGTCGCCGAAGTGTTAGATATTCCGGTGCATATCGAAAACTTTTCGGGGGAATATTGGGACAATGTTTTTAAACATTTTATAACCGAATATAAAACGGGACGCACCCCTAATCCCGATATTTTATGCAATAAAGAGGTCAAGTTTAAAGCCTTTTTACAACACGCACTCGAACTAGGTGCCGACTATATTGCCACAGGACACTACGCCCGTATTCAACGAGACGATAATGGATTTTACCACCTGTTAAAAGGGCTGGATAACAATAAAGATCAAAGCTATTTTCTCTATACGTTGCAACAGCACCAACTACAAAAAACACTATTTCCAGTGGGCGAACTCGACAAACCCTTAGTTCGTGAGATGGCCGAACAAGCGGGACTCATTACTCATAACAAAAAAGATAGTACGGGCATTTGCTTTATTGGCGAGCGTAAATTTAAAGATTTCTTACAACAATTCATTCCCGCACAACCGGGAGACATTGTTGACGAATTTGGTCATATCATTGGCAAACACGATGGTCTAATGTATCACACGCTGGGTCAACGCAAAGGGCTTGGCGTGGGTGGCGGGCATGGTACAAGCAATGACCCTTGGTACGCTGCCGATAAAATTATCAAAACAAACCAGTTGATTGCCGTACAAGGCAAGCAACACCCACTCTTACAACACCGCTTCTTAGTGGCCGATACATTAGACTGGGTGTCCGGTCAATGTCCACCACTTAATACGCCACTCAAAGCTAAAATTCGTTATCGCCAAGAAGAACAGCCTTGCCAAATTATAGATGAAAGTAACGGCACACTACTCGTGGAATTTAACGAGTCCCAATTAGCCATTGCCCCCGGACAATCCATCGTTTTTTATAACGGGGACGATTGTTTAGGCGGCGGTATTATTGACCAAAGATTGCATTCAGCAAATGAGCGACAAACGAAAAAAGGTTAAATTAAATGACAGAATATACTCAGCAAGATCGAAGTTTCGCTTTAGTTGGAATTTACCAAGCCGCCCAGTTAGTGCATGACCTCGCAACCACCGGAAAAGCCAATGATGTCGCTTACCATACTTGCATTCAATCGCTATTTTGCGATAATCCAGACAAAACGTTGGATGTTTATGGCGGAGACCTTGCCAATATTCAAGTCGGAGTACGCAGCTTACTCAATCAAATGAATTCCGAATCCGCCACGGACAGCCGTAACCTCGAAATAACCCGCTATGTTTTAAGCTTAATGATTTTAGAAAAAAAGCTCATGAAACTCGGAGAACCCTTGCAAAACGTTGCCAAAGTTTTAGAGGTGGCAAAGAGCCAACAAGCGCATTTTGGGTTAGAACACGACAACGTAATCGCCTCAATCGCACGCGCTTACTCCGAAAACATTAGCCAAGTAAACCCACGCATTATTGTCAACGGACAACACGGCCACTTACAAAATGCACGAACCGCAAATAAAATTCGAGCGCTACTACTCGCTGGGATTCGCTCTGCGCTACTTTGGGATCAAGTGGGTGGCTCTCGCTGGGGGCTTATTTGGTCTCGTAAAAAATATTTAGCCGATGCGATAAGCTTTAAAATTGATAACAATGATCACCACGACTCATCTGATGACGATACCCATTCAAACAAAGTCACTAGCTTATTCAAACAAGATTAAATTCAAAAACTATAAAAATGGGGGGCAAAAAAAACTTTGCTCCAGAGTCCCCTCTCTTGAGCTAGCTCAATTCACCTTGTATTTCCACTGAGCAGTAGATACTTTTCGCCAGCATCTCATAACGTATAAAATTAAGACATAAAAAAACCCCATATTCCTAAAGAAATATGGGGCGTTAAGAGCGAACAATCACAACTTTGTTCTATTATTTAACCGTTTTATACACCGGTAAATGAACAATATCCGCTTTCGCTTTTAAGCCTTCTAAACGGCCTTTATATTCTGCACTACCAAAAAGCTCTGCAAAGGCTTGATTTAGTGCTTGCTTGCCCTCATCCGAGATGGGTTGCGTTCTGACTCCTGAAACCTCCAATAAGATAGTATCTCCCGTATTGAGCTGGAAAGACCCCCAAGAAGATTGCCCCTCTTCTTTCGGTTTAGCCACCTTAAAGGCCTCACTCACTATTTGCGGTAAAAGCTTTTGCGTATTACGCGCAACCCAACCAACCGTATTCCACTCAACACCATCACGCATCAATGATTCTGGGTTTTCACCCGATTTAACTTTTGCCAACAACTGCTCAGCTAATGCCGCCGCTTCTTTAACCGCGGCTTGTCGCGTTAACTGCTCTTTAATCGACTCTGCCACTTCTGCCAAAGGTTTTTGACGTTGCTCAATATGTTGATTCACTCGAATAAATACCGAACGATTTGGGCTAAGCTCAATCGCATCACTATTCAAATTCTCTTTCAATAACTCGGTTGAAAAAGCCATTGCAGATACTTTAGGGTTCGACAAAATATCACCCACTCCGCCTTCATGTGTAAACAGCTCAGACGTTTGAACTTTAAGGCCCACAACATCCGCCGCAGGCTCTAAACTGTCTGATTGTTCATAAGCCACCGTGGTTAACTGCTCTAGCAGGTCAAAATACTGACGCTCCGCCTCTTCCATCTTATACTGCTCAATCACCTCTGATTTCACGGTTTCCAATGGCTGAACTTGCTTAGACTCAATGCCTTCCAATTTAATAATATGGTAACCAAAGTCCGTTTTAACCGGTTCACTCACCTGCCCAACCGCTAAAGAAAAGACCACCTCATCAAACTCAGGAACCATCATCCCTTGCTCAAACGTACCTAAATCACCACCCGAACTGGCTGAACCAGGATCTTTAGAGTACGTTTTAGCCAAAGCTTCAAATGCCTCACCAGCTGCCAACTTCGCCTGTACCTCTGCAACGGTTTTCAATGCCGCCGCTTTCGCTTCATCCGTATCCGCTTCAATAGAAATCAAAATGTGTTTTGCATGACGCTTTTCAGGCAAGGTAAACAGAGCACTGTTTTCATCATAATACGCCTGAATCAGTGCATCATTCACCTCAATATTTTTTGCAATTTCCGCTTGTGAAAGATCAATATAATCTACCGATACTTTTTCCGCCTCAATATAACGTTCTTTATCTTTATCATAAGCCGCTTGAATGTCCTTTTCAGAAACCTCAACCGTTTTTATAAAGGGACGTTGATCAATGCGCAAATAATTAACATTACGCTCTTGACCCTGTAGCGAGGCTAACTGATTCACTTCAAACGGAGTCGCAAAGTTACCCGACATGGTCAAAGCAAAAAATTGTCCTTCTAATAAATACTGTCGTTGCTCATACTCAAAACGCGCAATATTCATCCCGTTACGCATCAATACTTCTTCGTAAATTTTGTCAGAGAACTTACCATCCTGTTGAAATACTTCCGCAGAATGTATTGCCGACGCCAACTGGCGATCCGTGACCAACATACCATTATCATTCGCCCACTGACGCATCAACTCCGATTCGACCAGCGCATCTAACACCTGTAAACGCAACGTTTCATCATCAACCACTTGATCATACATATCACCAAACTGCTCTTCAAGACGCGATTTTTGGCGGTTATATAACGTCAAAAACTCATTTCCTGTTACATGTTGGCCGTTCACCTCCGCGACCACCACTACTTTGTCGCCACGTGCGTACTGATCAATTCCAAATAACGCAAATGTTAAGATAATCAATCCGACAATCACCCAAGCGATCCATCCCTGAGCGCGATCACGAATACTTTGTAACATGAAAATTCCTTTGTTCTTAAAATCAACTATTAATAAATAGTGCTTATGATACCAACCTCAGTAACTTCTTTCACCTATTAAAAAGGATTACTTCAGTTTATCTTTCAAAAAGAGTCATAAAAAATTCTCCCCCCCTCTATTTTTAAGCTAAACTTTTTTAAAAGCCTCTAAAATTAAGGATTTAAGCGCATGAAAAAAATACTTTATGTCGATGATGCCCGTTCTTTACGAAAACTGGTCAAACAAGTATTACAAGCAAACTACGATTTAACCTTTGCCGAAAATGGCCAAGAAGGACTGCAGGCCGTAAAACAACAAAAATTTGATGTCATACTGTCTGATATTAATATGCCGATTATGACGGGATTAGAATTTTTAGAAAAATTACGCCAACACCCCAATGGAAAATACACCCCCACCCTCATGCTGACCACCGAAGCCAGTCAAGAGATGAAAGATGAAGGTCGAAGGCTTGGTGCAACGGGTTGGATTGTAAAACCTTTTGATCCCTCCAAATTAATCAATGCCATTGAACGAGTGACGTAAACTTATCTCCAACATGCTTATCTCGAGCATGATTGAAATCGCCTTAAAATTGTGCTTAAAACAAGTTTTCTTCCACTTCTGCGACGGCTAAGGAGATAAATACACCCAAGGTTTTATCGTAACCCGGCCATTGGCTGGCGACATTTTTCATAAAAGGGTCGGCCATAATTTTAGGTTTCATTTCAAAATCAGATAAACCTTCTTCGTAATACTCTTCGGCATTGTTATAGATGGCTTCGCAGAAGGCTTGCATGTCTTGGCATACTTTAACGTTATCATGTACGCCATGCCCAACGATATAGTGATCGCAATTTAATGCTTGGGCTTTTTTCATCGCGTCAATGGTTCCAACAAATGAACCATCCGCCATATTCGCGACACGACGCATTGCGGTATCCCCCATAAAAGCGACTTTATCTTCGACCACTTCGATGATTAAATCAGATTCGGTGTGGGCAACACCAAACTGGTGGATTTTTAGGGTTTTATCTCCCACCTTAATCGTCTCTCCCCCTTTAAACGTTTTATTAGGCAAAGTAACAACCGTTCCTGTAATGGCATTATTGGAGTTACGCTGCATAAAGCCGTACCAAAAATCACCACCATCGGATTTAATTTTTTCAATCGCGGCAGGATGTGCATAAATGGGAACATCGGGATAGGCCGAAACAAAGGCGTGGTTGCCTAAAAAGTGGTCACCATGATAGTGGGTGTTAATGACCATCACTACGGGCTTATCGGTTACAGTTTTGATTTGACGCAAGACCATCTCGCCAATTTGTACGGAACTGCCCGTATCAATGACAACCACCCCTTCACTGGTCACGACAAAGCCAGGGTTATTAAAAAAGGCATGGTTTTCAGGCGTGGGTTCAGGGTCTTTTGCCAAAATGTAGTAACAACTATCGGTTACTTTGGTCACAGGAACATCATACATTGGCTCAGCTTTAATCATCATGGCATCACTGGCATACAGTGGTTTTAAGGCTGACATACCCACTAGCCCAACGGATGAAGCCAAAGCGGTTTTTAATAATTCACGACGTTTCATCGTCTACTCCTTAGTGTTTATGACCATTCAATCAATCAAAAGTAACTTGATTCTAACACCCAATAACATTTAATTAAACCCTAATATAATCCATAAAAGCTTCATACTTATTTTGTATTTTTTAACACTCATTTGCTTTAAATAACGCTACAATAATCCCCATAAAAAACAGATGAGACACTTTAAATACAATGGACATTTTAAAAACCTATCTTGATATCACTGTATTTGGCTTATTAGGCCTTATGGGATTTATTGCTTTATGGATTACGCTTGAGAGGCTGTTTTTTTATAAAAACTTACAAACGCAACAGTTTAGCCACTACGAACACCTTAATATTGCATTGACTAAAAACTTAACCACTCTGGCTACCATTGGGGCGAATGCACCCTATGTTGGGTTATTGGGAACGGTCGTTGGTATTTTAATTACCTTTTACGAACTAGGACAAGAGCATAATTTAGATACGGGTGCCATTATGACGGGATTGGCATTGGCACTCAAGGCCACTGCGGCAGGTATTGCGGTGGCCATACCTTGTATTATGGCGTACAACGGACTTAACCGAAAAGTGGATGTGTTTAATGCCCTGTATCGAGCCGATCAATCCAATGCGTTATCGCAAAAATAGTTTGAGATTTTATGAAACGCTTTGATAATATCAATGTCATTCCACTCATTGACGTCATTCTGGTCTTACTGGCGATTGTCTTAATGACCGCGAGCTTTATTGTCAAAGACAGTTTAAACATTGACCTGCCTGAAACGCAAAGTACACAAAGCTATGTACCTGAGCAAGACATTACCCCTGTCTACTTTCACATTGATCACAACAACCAACTTTATATTGATGAAGCCCCGCAAACCCAAGCATTTTCACTGCAGTTTATCAAACAGCTCACGCCAGAACAGCACATTGTGATTCAGGTGGATAAAAAGGCCGAATTTGGGTATTTTGTACAGTTGATTGATGCACTTAAGCAACAGCAATTAGACAAGCTCACCATTTTAACCAAAGCGCGTGAATCGTAACAAGATGACTCGATTTACACCCGCTAAAAAATCCTTTCTCATTGCCTTTGTGCTTTACGCTTTGCTATTACTGACTGGCTATATATGGTATACCTCCACGCTAACTAAAAAGGCGTTGCCCGAACTAACCGAAGTCCCCATTACGCTTTCCATGTTTCAAGTGGCTCCGCCCACGCCAAAAAGAGTTGAAGTGGTGCAACCTGCCCCCATTAAAGCCGTTGAGCCACCTCCTCTAAAACCCATTGAAAAACGCCCCGCCCCGATTGAAAAACCGAGTAAACCACCCATTAAAAAGCCGGTTGAACCCGCTACCAAAACACCTATTAAAATTTCTCCCCCCCCTAAACCGACGATAGAACCCGTCATCGAAGTGCAACCAAAAATCTCCCCCCCTATTCCAGCCATTAAGTCAGCAGAAGAACCAGTCGCAGAACCATTGGAGATGCCTTCCGCTCCCATTCGTACCAATCAAGCCGCAAAAGCAGAAGAACGCTATTTAAGTGAACTCAACGCCATTATTGCCCAACACGCTTATAACAGTTACCCAAAGCGAGCAAAGCGCCGTAATTGGCAAGGGGATGTATTCATTCAGTTCACACTAGAACCCAATGGACGCATCTCTCAATTAAGCATTGTTGAATCCTCTGGTCGAAAACTGTTAGACAACGCGGCATTGCAGATATTTCAAGTCAAAATGAATCAACAATTTAAACCTTTTCCAAAAGAAATTACACGTACAAAGTGGCGTATTAAAGTGCCGGTCAGTTACAACTTACGCTAATCCCATAGATTCTTATGTAACCCAAATGCTTACACTATTCTTCACGTTTCTATGCAAGGGTTTGGGTGTAATTTTGATACACTATGCGCAATGAATTATTGTCGCCATAGGAATACCTTATGAACTTTACTGTCCCCACTCAAAGCATTGAAGAGACCAAAGCCGATTTAGTCAAACGGTTTACCCATTTTAAGAACCCAAAAGACCGCTATAAATACCTAATTGATATGGGCAAACAACTGCAAAATTTAGACGAGTCGTTTCAAACAGATGAGAATCGTATTCACGGCTGTCAATCGCAGGTATGGATTCATATTGAAGAGAAAGACGGAAGGCTGTTTATGCAAGCCAAGAGTGATGCGGCGATTGTATCAGGCTTAATTGCATTGCTGCTGAGAATTTACAATGGTCGAACCCCTGAAGAGATCGCCACCACATCACTGGATTTTTTAGGCCAAATTGGGTTACTGCAACAACTGTCACCTAACCGCTCTACGGGACTGTATCACATGATTACGCGAATTCAAGGGGAAGGAAAAAAACGGTTGCTAACAACTTAATCTAGCCCTTAAAGCCACCATTTTTCGTTCAAAAAAATATAAAAATGAGGGGAGGGGGTTCTGCTCCAGAGCACACTCTCTTGGGCAAGCTCCCCCCTCTTTTATAGCGTTTTTATAACGTTGCAATAATTTTTTCAGACAGTGGAATTTTTACTTTTTTACCCACATACAATTCATTAGCATTTCGAATCTTATTTAACCTTTTTAACTCCTTAGTACTAACACGATAATTTGCCGCAATTTGCGATAAGGTGTCGCCTCGTTGCACTTTGTAGTGTACATACAAGGTTTCCCCCCAACGTGGTTTTTGTGCATTCTGTTTCACAAACTTATTCAAGCCCCCCACAATCGCACTGGCCATTTTTCGCTGAAACTTTTTACTCTTTAAGTTACGCGCTTCATGCGGGTTTGAAATAAACGCTGTTTCAATTAATAACGATGGCATATCAATGGACTTTAACACCGCAAACCCCGCGGACTGAACCGAATGCTTATGCATTTTGACCTTTTTTTGCATCTCTCCCAATACCGTTTTAGCCAGTTTACGACTGCTTCTAATATTGGCGTCTCTGGCTAAATCGCTCAACACAAATGCCACATCCTCATCACGACCATGCAACTTTACGTTTTGCAACGACGCATTTTCACTCTTCGCTAATAAACGCGCCATCACACTACTTGCCCCACGATTAGACAGAACATACACCGAACCACCGCGTACCGAATGGTCATGAAAGGCATCCGCATGAATGGAGATAAAAATATCCGCATCTTTCTTTTTTGCAATTTCAACACGCTCTTTTAACGAAATAAACACATCTTTTTCACGTGTTAACACCGCACGCATTCCCGGCTGACGATCAATTAAACGCTTTAGCTCTTTTGCCATGCTAAGGGTCACATGTTTCTCTTGAAGACGGCTTGCCCCAGTTGCCCCACTATCTTTACCACCATGCCCAGCATCAATGGCGACAATTAATGTTTTAGGCTTACTAAATACAGCACTCTCTTTGTTTAAGAGCGAACGTGTGGCTTCATTTATTTTTAAACTGCCTTTTGGTGTATTTCTTTTCGATGACGCTAATATGGGTTTTATTTTTGAGGATTTAGACGGCGTTGTTTTAACGTTTGGTTTTGATGTACGCTGTTTTAGCGCTTTTTTAACCGTCGATTTTTTTGCCGTTTTCATATTTTTATTACGGTCTTGCAAATCCACCACCAAGCGTTCAAATCCAGATTTATTCTTAGGCAATGTAAAGGCGCTGTGCTCACTGTGTTTATGTAGATCAAGCACGACTCTCACACGATTTTTACTGTGCGAAACTCTTACTTTAAACAGGCGACTGTCCGTCACAAACTTTTTAGTGAATGATAGGTTATTTTTGGTTTTATAAAAATCAATCACCAAACGAGAAGGGTTACTAAGTTGAGAAACTTTATACTCATTAAGACCTTTCAAATCAAACACCACACGGGTCTTATCACTTTTTTGCCCAATACGCACTTGAGACAACTCAGGCTTCGCCACCGCATGGGCGCTCCAAGCAAATAAAAGAAACAAGGCCACCATCATGGTAAGCATTGGGGTAAAAATAATACGATTCATTTTATTTTCCATCATCTTAACCTACTTAATACTCTCTATTAATCATGGATATAACAAATACCATGCCAAAAAAGATTGTCATTTTTATGACATAAGGGATTTTAAAACCGATAATATTTTCTCCCCCCCTGTCGAATAAGCAGAAAGGGTGACTGCTCGAGTATTAAAAGAGTCACTATCCAATAATGACTCAACCTCATTTGCATGTTGCAGTGTCATGACAACATCTGCATTCGGTAAAACGCCTGAACCTTTTTGAGGCCACTCAACCAAAGCAATAAAAGGCGCGGTTAATAAATCTCGAATGGCTAAATACTCTAACTCTTCTGGATCGCTCAAACGATATAAATCAAAATGATGTACCGTACTTTCAGCGATTTGATAACTTTCCACAATGGTATACGTTGGGCTTTTTACCTTTTGCTCTGGTAAAAAAAACTGTATAAACGCGCGTGAAAAAAAGGACTTACCAACACCCAAATCGCCCTGTAAATAAATCACAAGTGATTTATTATCTACCTGCTGTTGCTGGTATGCCTTAGCCACCCTTTGTGCAAAGAGAGTCGTTTCAGACTCATTTTCTAACGTATAATATTGTTCACTCACGGCTTTTCATTCCTAATAAACACCCACTCACCCTCATTAGTTAGTAAACTTAATGAATGCAAATTATACACTTTTCTCCTTAAGTTGCTCATATACAATAAGATTTATTATTCATGAAAAATAATTAAGAAATAATATGATGGATGCCACAACACCACTTGCTATCAAGATCAAACGCTGGGGAAAAGCACTCGGGTTTGCCGATGTGGGCATAACCAACACCGACCTATCGGCCTATGAAGCCGATTACTTTAAATGGATTGAAAACCAATACCATGGCGATATGGCGTATATGCAACGCCACGGCACAAAGCGTACACGCCCCACTGAACTTGAACCCAATACCATCAGCATCATTAGCGTACGTTTAAACTACTTTGATACGGAATCCCAATCGGCCATAGAACAGCTGCATAATGACCAACAAGCCTATATTTCACGCTATGCACTGGGTAAAGACTACCACAAACTGCTACGCAAACGCCTGCAAGCCTTAGCCAATCAAATTGCACAAGAAGTACCCGATTTTCAATACCGCGCCTTTACCGACAGTGCGCCCGTGTTAGAACGACCTATCGCTGAAAAAGCGGGGCTTGGTTTTACGGGTAAAAATAGCCTAATCATTCACCCAAGAGCTGGTTCTTGGTTTTTTTTAGGGGAGCTATATACCAACCTATCCCTACCCGCAGACACTCCCTTTACCAAACAAGGCTGCGGCCCTTGTACCGCTTGCATACAAGAGTGTCCCACGCAAGCCATTATTGCCAATGGCGTGATTGATGCACGGCGTTGTATCTCCTACCTTACCATTGAATTTAAAGGCGCGATTCCGCTAGAGCTTCGCCCTTTAATGGGTAATCGCATTTATGGCTGTGACGATTGCCAACTGGTTTGCCCTTGGAATAAATTTACCCAAAATACAGAAGTACAGGTTTTTAAAGCGACAACTTACCCCTTAAAC
Source organism: Thiomicrorhabdus sp. (assembly GCA_015488565.1). GTDB lineage: Bacteria > Pseudomonadota > Gammaproteobacteria > Thiomicrospirales > Thiomicrospiraceae > Thiomicrorhabdus. Next base: position 12,024 of record WFNQ01000046.1, on the reverse strand, counting down.
AGTCTGGATAACAGCGCACTATTATCACTATGGCAGTGGGACGAGCAGCTATTTTTAAAAAACTTAGAAGGCTCACCCATTCGCCGAATTGGCTACCAACAATGGGTGCGTAACTTAGCGATTGCCATTGGAAACAGTCAAACGCTTCCTGCCAATAGCACCATCAAATCCCTACAATCTCAATTAAATCAAGTCAGTAGCTTAGTCGACGAGCATATTCTTTGGGCTATTCAGCAACACAAACAACGGTTAACTTCTAAAAACAACTTACCCTCAAGCACGAAAAACTACAGTAAAGATACGCCAAATCAACACTCTAGACAGAAACCCTTTCATGCGCCAAAATATTACTTGCCACTCAAATGACAATATGTTGAGTCGCACTTTTGCCTAAATCATGGCTTAAAATAAGATTATTAACGAGGCAATACAGATATATTTATGAAAAACTCCGTTAAAATTCTTACCGGACTTGCAACCATTGCCTTAGGGGTCGTGCTCTATTTAGACACAAGGTTGCCTTGTCACACTGAGCCAGAAGACTCACAACAGCGATTACTTTCTCAAACCACATTTCAGCAAGAACCGATTCGTCCTATTCCAGACTCACTGCCACTGAGCAGTCAAAAAGTCCGTTTAGGTGAAATGCTGTTCCATGATGTAAACCTCTCGCACAATAAAACCCTCTCTTGTGCTTCTTGCCATGACCTACAAAAAGGCGGAACAGATGGACGTGCACTCCCTATCACCGCAGAAAACCAAAAAGCCAAGCTTCCCAACGCCCCTGTGTTTAACAGCCCTACGGTGTTTAACAGCTCTTTTAATTTTGTACAGGGCTGGGAAGGAAAAACTCGAAATCTAGAGCAGCAAGCCGGCATTCCTCTCTTTAATGTCTTTGAGATGGGAAATACAACTTGGTCAACGATTCTAAACTACCTAAGTCAATCAGCAAACTATCGCTCCATGTTTAGAGAGCTGTATAAAACAACAACCATTTTGCCAGAACAAGTGATTGATGCCATCAGTGAATTTGAACGCTCACTGTTCACGCCCAATGCTCGATTTGACCTTTATTTAAAAGGAGACCAAACGACTCTCACGGCCTATGAGCTGGATGGTTATCAACTCTTTAAAGACCGAGGGTGTATCTCATGTCATCATGGCGTCAATGTCGGTGGCAATATGTTTCAAAAAGCAGGCATATTTAAACCACTTTTTGAAAATGTCGACTATATGAATAACAACGAAAAACTTTTTAAAGTCCCTTCCTTAAGAAATATTGCCGTTACCGCCCCTTACTTTCATGACGGTTCAATTGAACATTTAGAAGAGGCGGTTGACCTAATGGCAAAACATCAGCTAGGAATCACTCTACCTCAAGATGAAAACAATAAAATTCAAGCCTTTCTTAAAACCTTAACAGGGCAATACAAAGGTCGAGTGTTATCCTATGAATAACCAAAGCACACAACCAAATAAACTCCGTTCTAACAGCCTTTTTCTCCACTATAAGCAGTGGGGAATTATTGCCATTAGTCTGTTTTTAATTCTATTTTTATTTCAAAAGACGTTCGATCCTCTGCTGGAACAACGCAGTGATATTCTCTCAAAAAGCTTTTATGTCAGTGAATTGCAATATACGATTCTAAAACAGATTTCAATCAACCAGTTAAATAATACTCAATCTTTTGATTCGTTAAACCAGCAGGTTAACGCCCTAAAACAGACGCTAAAAGCACTCAAAAAAAACCCCGCTATTCAAGAGTACCCTGAATTAAAACAAAAACTAAAAGATTTAATTCAATCAGCACACCAGCAGCGCCTTTTAATTGAAGAGTTTAAAACCAATAACTCCGTATTACAAAACTCATTGCACTTTTTTCCATCCGCCTATTCTCTGTGCATTCAGTCCATTAAAACAACATCTCAACCCAATGCCCCATTGCTTTCAGAAAAATTCAAAAGTGCACTCATTTCTGGATTAATTTTAGTACAAAATGTCTATTCAAATCGTGATGTTCAACTCAATAAAACCTTAACCAATTTAGGACAACAAGCCCATCTTAGCTCAGACTGCCAAACCTTTATCGATCATGGTTACTTACTCTTGGAGTACACGCCTAAGGTCAGAAAAATACACGATCAACTCTCTCGCTTGAAGATTGATAAAAAAATGTACTCCTTTTACCACCAACTTGAAAAAACAACCTCTCAAGTCGTTGCAAAAAACCAAACCTACTATCTTATTATTCTGATTTTCACTATTTTCTTGCTGATTTACATCGGAATTACTCTAACCTGCCTATTTCGCTCAAATCAACACTTAAAAACAACCCTCAGCACGCTATCCGAAAAACAAGCGCTGTTTAAAGCGCTTATAAAAGCGGGCTCAGCGATCACACAATCAAAAGACAAAAAGACGCTATACCAACAAATTTGTGACATTGCGACCCAAAAATCTCTTTTTGAAAGTTGCTGGATTGGTGAAGTCACCGCTGAACACACCTTAGTACCTGTTACCTATGCTGGTGAAGAGAAAGACAAATTTAAAAATTTGGTTATTCCACTGGACTCAACGGATATAAAATACAGTGGCACGATTTTAGAATGTTATTTACAAAAAAAACCCATTATTACAAATCACTACCCAGAACGGATGGCTCACACGGTCTGGGGAGACATCATTAAAAAACTGAATATTCAAGGCAACGCCTCACTTCCAATCATCATTGAAGGGGATGTGATTGCCATTTTAGTGGTCTACACCCGAAAAACTAATTTTTTTACTAAAGATAATAATGAGTTTTTATATCAACTGCTTCACGACATATCCATTGCATTGGAGCGCTTTAAAGCACAAAAAGAACAGGAAAAACATCAACAAGATTTAGCTATCTCTTCTATCGCATTCGAAAGCCATGAAGCGATGATTATTACAAATGCCTCGGCCAAAATTATTCGCTGTAATCAGGCCTTTACGCAATTAACCGGTTACAGCCAACAAGAAATATTAGGAAAAACCCCCGGTATTTTAAAGTCACAGCTGCACACCAATGCCTTTTATAAATCACTGTGGAAACAAATTCATAGCACAGGAGTGTGGCAGGGAGAGATCTGGAATCGCAAAAAAGATGGAACACTCTACCCTTGTTGGCAAAGTATCAGTGCCGTTCTAGACACAAATGGTCAAGTGACACACTACATTTCTCATGCTTTGGATTTAACAAAAGACAAAAAAGCACAGCGCGAAATCAATCGGTTAAATTATCACGACAAACTAACCAATCTACCCAACCGTAGCCTGCTCATTGATCGCTTAGAACAAGCGCTCTCTAAAAGCCACCCATACTATAGTTTTCTTTTTTTAATTAACATAAACCGCTTTAAACTGTTTAATGACTCTCTTGGGCACTCTGCTGGTGATGAACTCCTTATAAAAGTGGCACAACGCCTTCAAGAACTTGAAATCAAATCCATCCATAATTTATCCATTGCACGCGTTGGTAATGATGAGTTTAGCGTTACCTGTTTGAGTAAAGCACAGGATTCATCCAGTGCACTGCCACTCGCCGAAACCATTGCTACCATCATTCAAGCAAAACTCACCGAGCCATTTATTATTCAAGAAGAGTCCGCCATTATTGATACCAGCATGGGAGTCACGCTCTTTACCCCATGCAATAAAACCGCAAAAGCTCTTCTTCAAGAGGCAAATACCGCACTCTATCGCGCTAAAAAAATAGCCAAACAGACGGCTCAAAGTACCATTCAATTTTTTGATGAAACCACGCATCAAAAAAATAAAGATCGCTTAAAATTCGAAAACCAACTGCGAACCGCCTTAACCAATCAAGAGTTCAGGCTACAATACCAGCCCCAAATAGCACTGCAAACAGGTGAGATTATTGGCGTGGAAACCCTTATACGCTGGCAAAAATCAGATGGGACTTTAGTACCACCCAATGATTTTATTCCGACCTTAGAGGAGAGTGGTCTTATTGTTCCAGTAGGAATATGGATTATAGAAGAAGCCATTTCTCAAGCCCTTATACTGCATAAAATGCTACCCAATATTACGATGTCCATTAACTTATCGGCCATTCAGTTTAGTGACAAACAACTGATTGATAAGGTTCAAGAGCTATTAGAACAGTATCAATACCCCGCCGAATTACTTGAGTTTGAAGTTACCGAAAGCTTATTAATGTCCGACATTAAAGAGACTATCAAAAAACTCAATGCATTTGCCGATTTAGGCATTAAGATTGCCATTGATGACTTTGGAACGGGCTACTCTTCTTTAGCGTACTTAAAACGCTTTCCGCTCAGTAAGCTTAAAATTGATAAAGCCTTTATTGATGACATAACGAAAAGTAACAGCAGTGATCCCGCCATTGTTCAAGCCACTATTCAAATGAGCAAGGCACTTGGAATTACGACGATTGCAGAAGGGGTTGAAGAGAAAGAACAGTTGGATGCATTGGATGCCATGGGCTGTGATGAAATACAAGGGTACTACTTCTCAAAACCTTTGTCGCCAAACGATTTACAACATTTTATTTTAAAACATCAAGAATAGGAACGCTATTTAACCACGAATACTCTACTTGCTTCTTTTTTGCCTAGACCAGCCTAACAGTGCAATTCCGCCCATACTGAGCATAAGCAGACTCAGAGGATCAGGAATATTAGATTGGGTAGGAGGCTGAACAAGAGAGGGAGGCTTTAGCTCTGCTGGTAACGGATTAATGACTCCCTCCTTCTCTTTTTTTGAAAAATCTGTTTCCAAAAAACCGCTAAAATATCCCTCTAATGCATCAAAACGAGGAACGACTGTATCACCCTGTATACTAGACAATATCAAAGAGCGTTCAGGACCAATTTCAACGATTAACTTAGGCTTCCATTCTGATTGAACACTTACATAATTTGTCCCATTCGAGCGCATTTTTTGAGCGATTTGATCATCTAAATCTAAATTAAAATAACGCAGAAGCAATGTCGAATCAAATGTGGTTTCAAGTGTCGAGATGGCTAAGGCTTCAACCACACCCCGTTCCGAAGCGATTGAACTTTGAGACAGCATGCTCTGAGTCCCTAAAAAACCCACACACACAAGCACTCTTAATTTTCGTTGACAAAACACGCCATGAAGATTAAACATACGAATGAGCTTTTTCCCCTAACAAAGTAAAAACAATACAAAATGAACCCACTATTGTATTGATTACTTACGATAGAGTCAATTAAACGAAACCTTTGCACAAGAGGAAAGCGAAACGAAAAACTCGATGCCCGTAGGGGTAAATCTAGACAGAAAAATAGACGTATTCTACCCTTTTTTATTACGCATCCTTTCGTGTAAAAGATCTCAGTTACTTTACGGTACTACCCTAACCCTCAGATAGAAAGACGGATTAGGGTACTAATAAAACTCATACGGCAACACCTCATCTTGCTGACTAGGCTCTAACCAAGACTTTAAGAGGCTTCTTGCATAGTTTGGTTGAATTGGACGTGCATTGTTCCCCATGATGTCATTCAGTTTATTGATTTGTTCGGCGGATGCATCAATCGGTTGTTTAAACACCATCCACAACACGCCTTCACTGCAAGGAGGCGTGGTTAGAGAGCCACTGTATTTATAAAACTCGGTATTACCAGGTAAAAATTTAGCGGGATTTAAACTGGCACGACGGTGAATCTCTTGCTTGCCTACTTTTTTAGGTACGTTTCTTAATAAAATATTCAAGGCTGGATTTGTCTCCCCCTCTTGAAAAATAACACCCAACACAGCATAATTCCCATCGCCATCTCGGTGTACTAAATGTACTTCCATAGGATAGTTAAAGCCATCCTTTTGGTGTTCGCTTGGGGTATGAAAATGAAATTGCAACAACTCATAACGTGCCGTACCCAATTTAATATAACTGCCTAAAGGGTAGTTTACTTGCAACGTGTGGCCATTATTAATCACCTTTAACGGTACGTCACGGTAATAAATATCCAACCCTGGTAGTCCTGTTGTACCCAATGCAATCTTATCTTTTAAATTAATCGGCGACTGGTTTTTCCCCGCCTTACACTGCCTATTTTCTGGTGACAAATCGCCCCAATAGCGTGGCCCTTCCTTACCTGAATACCCCCAACTCACCTGTTTATTTTTCGATTGATTTGAAGCCGTTGAGCGGGGCGCAATCACATTACCCCCTTTATCAACCCGCTCTTCTCTCTCCATTAGTTTAGGTGCTTCAACAGAAATCGAGTCTTTTTTTAATTTCTCCCCCCCCCCCTTCATACTTTCAAGTTCTGCGCCTAAATCAATCAATGGCGGTTCATTCGCATCGGTTTTAGCTATGGCCGTTTGCATCGAAAATCCAAAGGCGCAAAAAGACAACATCAAAGGATTAAAAATACATTTTAAAGCGATTCTTTTCATAACATGCGTCCTACAAATGATAAGGGGGAGAAGAAATTTAAAAACTTAAAGCAATAAGACGACCAACAAGTGAACTAACCCCTAATTTAAGACAATTTTCTCTCATTCAATAACATTTGAAACACCTCAAGCTCTGATTTTTGAATGGCAAACACCCCTTCGCCGCCTTGTTCAAACTCAAACCAAAACAGAGGTAGCTCAGGGTAGGCGGCCTCAAGGTAGTATTGGGAAACCCCGACTTCCACAATTAAAACACCGTCCTCTTTTAAATAGCTGGCCGCTTCGGCTAAAATTTTACGCACCAAGTCCAAGCCATCTTTGCCTGCCTCAAGCCCCAGCCTTGGTTCTTGTTGAAATTCTGCGGGTAACGCATCCATCTCAATTTGATCCACATACGGTGGGTTTGACACAATCAAATCATACTGCTTGCCTTCCAGCGCCGAAAACAGATCCGATTCAATGGCAAACGCCACCTCTTGCAAACCATATAGCTCAATGTTTTGCTGTGCAACACTCAACGCGTCTGCTGAAATATCCACTAAATCCACCACGGCATTTGGAAACGCCTGTAAAGAGGCGATGCCAATACAACCACTCCCCGTACATAAATCCAAAACATCCGCAACGATCTCAGGATTAACCCAAGGCTCATAGCGCTGAGCAATCAGCTCTGCAATAGGGGAACGTGGCACCAATGTAGACTCATTTACCTTAAAACGCATTCCAGCAAACCACGCCTCCCCCGTTAAATACGCCGCTGGTTTTCGGCTCTCTATCCGGCGCTTAAATAGCTCAGTAATCAGCTGTTTTTCAACCATCGTTAACCGAGATAACCAATAGTTATCAGGTACATCCCATGGCAAATTTAAGACATGAAAAGTCAATACTTTAGATTCATCAAAGGCATTGTCCGTACCATGCCCAAAAAACAGATTGGCTTGACGAAATAATGACCCACCCCAGCGCACAAAATCAATGACACTTTCCAGCCCTTCATATTGATAATTTAAATTCGTCATCCAGCGTTCCTCTATTTTTTCTTTATTGCGTGTTTAGGCCTAAAACCTTTAATAAACGCATCATCCGTTTCAAGGTAAGCCCCTTCAATTAGGTCGATGCAATACGGTACGGCAGGAAAAACGGCTTCTAAACACTCACTGATTGCCGATGGCTTACCGGGTAAATTAATAATTAAAGTAGAACCGCGTGTTCCCGCAATTTGACGCGATAAAATTGCCGTTGGTACATATTTCAACGAAACTAAGCGCATCTGCTCCGCAAAGCCATCCAAAATTTTATCGCACACATTCGCCGTCGCCTCAGGCGTGACATCACGCTTGGCAGGACCTGTACCACCCGTGGTGACAATCAAACTGCACCCTTCAATGTCTGCCATATTAATCAATGTTTGTTCAATCATGTCTTGTTCATCAGCAATCACTCTTGCCACCGCTGTCCAATCATTTTTTAACGCCTGAGTCATCCACATTTGCATCGCAGGACCACCCAAATCTTCATACTCTCCACGACTGGCTCGATCAGATACTGTTACAAAACCAATTTTAATTTCATTTTTTTGCATCATTTACCCTTGAATCTATTTATCTCTGACCGCATATAATACCGTATTCTATTTAATAAATGTTTAACCTAAAAAGTAACTATGACTGATTCAATCAAAAAAAACATCGACCCTCTATTAAGTGAATTAACCGACAATGCCTCCACTGCTGACACCCCACTTGAAAAAGAAATTTCTTCCCCCCCCTCTGAACAAAGTTCCGTGGCAGAAACCAGCCTGACTGAATCAGACGAGCACTTAGAAAACATTCAAATCGAAGTAAACGAAGACGTACTTAAAATGGAAATAAGTAATACCATTTTGGCACTCTTAGATGAACAAGAAACACTCCCTGTGACAGAAAAACTCGGCTCTCTATTTGATCATGCGGCTGCCGAGACCAGCATAAGTACCGAATACCCAGACGAAATTTTCCTGCTTCCCGTCAAGGAACGTCCCTTTTTCCCTGCACAGCAGTTGCCCGTTTTACTCAATAAAAAAAGCTGGAGCAAAACGTTTGATGCCATTCAATCAGGAAAATGCAAATACATCGGCTTAATTTTTGTGGATAAAGAAGAGCATGATAAAGCCAAACCCAAAGACTTTAGTGCCATGGGTACCTTGGTTAAAATTCACGACCCTAAGGTCAAAAAGGACTACATTCAACTGATTGCCGAAGGCATTCAACGCTTTGAAGTTAAGGAGTGGCTGAAAAAATCTGCCCCCTATAAAGCCAAAGTAACTTACCCAGAAACCGTTCATCAGGGCAACGAGCAAGAGCTCAAAGCTTACAGCCTCGCGCTTATGAATGCCTTTAAAGAGCTACTGCCTTTAAACCCACTGTACAGCGAAGAGCTTAAATATTTTTTAAACCGAAGCAGCACCAATGACCCCTCACAATTGGCCGATTTTGCCGCAGGCCTAACCACCGCTAATTGTGTCACGCTTCAAGAAACGTTAGAAACGTTAGACCTTACTGAACGTATGGAAAAAGTATTGGTTCTGTTTAAAGAAGAGATTGAAATCACTAAAATTCAATCCAGCATTCGTGCACGTGTCGAAGAGAATATTTCAGATCACCAGCGTGATTTTTTATTACGCCAACAATTGCATGAAATTCAGTCCGAACTCGGCATCGTCAAAGACGATCAAACGCTCGACATCAACCGATTTGAAAAACGCATTAAAAAACTAGCCCTCACCAAAAAAGTCTTAAAAAAAGCACGTGAAGAGCTTAATAAGCTAAAAACACTCGACCCCCAATCTCCTGAATACAATGTCTCTCGCAGCTGGATCGACTGGCTCACGCAACTGCCGTGGAAGCAATACAGCAAAGACAAACTCAATTTAACACGAGCTAAAAAAATACTCGACAAAGGGCATGATGGCTTAGACGATGTAAAAGACCGTATTTTAGAATTTTTAGCGGTGGGTGCCTTAAAAGGTAAAATGTCAGGCTCGATTATTTGCCTTGTTGGCCCGCCGGGTGTCGGAAAAACCTCTATTGGTCGTTCCATTGCCAAATCCTTAGGGCGACAATTTTACCGTTTTTCAGTCGGGGGAATGCGAGATGAAGCCGAAATAAAAGGCCACCGACGCACCTACATTGGTGCCATGCCGGGTAAATTTATTCAAGCCCTTAAAGAGTGCCAAACCGCCAACCCAGTTATCATGCTCGATGAAGTGGATAAAATCGGCAGCTCATTTCAGGGAGATCCTGCATCTGCCCTTCTTGAAGTGCTCGATCCCGAACAAAACCATGACTTTTTAGATCACTACATGGATGTGCGTTTTGACCTATCCAAGGCACTCTTTATCTGTACCGCCAATACCTTAGACTCCATTCCAAGTGCACTACTTGATCGCATGGAAGTCATTCGTTTGTCGGGCTACATTACCGAAGAAAAGGTGTTGATTGCTCAAAATCATTTATGGCCAGCCCTGCTTAAAGAGGCTGGACTGAGTAAAAAACAACTCAATATCAGCACGCCCGCCATTCGTCAGGTCATTGAAGGTTACGCACGAGAGGCAGGAGTAAGAAATCTCAAAAAACAACTGGCTAAATTAATCCGTAAACAAGCGGTAAAATTTGTAACCAATCGCTTAAAAAGCAAACAAATTAACCGCCATGAGCTTGAAAATCTGCTTGGGCAGCCTATTTTTACACCCGAAAAAATTAACCAACAAATTGGCACAGTAACGGGATTAGCATGGACCTCCATGGGAGGCGCCACCTTAACCATTGAAGCCAGTCGAGTACATACGCTTAATAGAGGCTTTAAGCTCTCAGGTCAGTTGGGCGATGTGATGAAAGAGTCCGCTGGCATTGCTTACAGCTTTATTACCGCGCACTTAAAACAATACAATGCACCCGCTAAGTTTTTTGATAAAGCCTTTGTACACCTGCATGTTCCAGATGGTGCAACCCCAAAAGATGGACCTAGCGCAGGAGTGGCGATGGCAACCGCCCTGCTCTCTCTTGCCCGAAATGAAGCATTAAAAACCTCATTGGCGATGACGGGTGAGTTAAGCTTAACGGGTCAAGTATTGCCCGTTGGAGGCATACGCGAAAAAGTCATTGCCGCAAAACGCATTGGTATTCATACCCTTATTTTGCCGCATGACAACCAAAAGGACTATCAAGAACTGCCCGACTATTTACAAAAAGACATGACCGTGCAGTTTGCACAACATTTTGATGAGGTGGTGCAGTTGGTGTTTAAAAAATAGCATTTAGGTTGTAATACAATCTTTACACAACGCCCTATTCCTTACATAAAAACGTGAAAAATAGTGTACGAATTTGGGCAACGCTACCTTCTAACTAACACCAACACCGCATCTTGTTCAGCGGCTTCACGATACCATTTATCAGCAACACGAAACTCTTGGTGTAATGTTTGCCCTAATGCATTTATAGGAGATTTTTTAACGGGTTGCTGTTTACTGGCTTTTTTTAACCACTTAACGGCCTGATCAAAATTTTGCTCCCCTCCTCGACCATAGGCCAACATCAACCCCAAGTTATATTGCGCCATCACATCACCCTGTTTTGCCGCTTGAAGCAACCAGTGGCGTGCGGCCTTATCATCTCGCTTAATCCCTTTGCCTGTTAAATACACCAGTCCTAAAAAACGCTGTGCAGAGACCTCACCTTGTTCAGCCGCTTTTTGCCACCATTGTGCCGCTTTGGTGTAATTACGGCGAACGCCTTTTCCTTGAAAGTGCATTAGCCCTAATTTAGATTGCGCTAACGGATTATGATCTTCTGCCGCATACTCCCACCACTCAATGGCTTCCTTGTCTTTTTTACGAACCCCAAGCCCTTGAGAATACAGTACCCCCAAAAAGTATCGTGCCAACACGTCATCTCTGTCCGAAGCATCCGTTAGCCACTTAAAGGCTTTTTCACCATCATGATCCACCCGTTTACCATCAATATACAACAAGCCCAATACGCGTTGAGCACGAGCATCCCCCGCCTTAGCCAATTTTTTAAAGATGTTAACGGCCGAAGAGTAGTTACCCTTGTTATAATTTTCAAGCGCTTCATCATAAGAGGAAAAACACAATGAACTGAATGCCAATAAAATAGAAAAAAGAGCTGTTTTTGTACACCAAGTCATAAGCCTGCGCCCTATAAAAAGTTAAGTTGTTTTTTATATTACTCTATTTATAGCCATCTCAAAATAGATTCAATGATTTAAAATGTGTTTTGCAGTAGCATAAACATCTCATTTACTTTATCAGGAAATCTTATGTCTACAATAGAGAATCAATATGGCACGTCTGATACCTCTTACAAAGCCGCGGGCGAATTGGAGGGATTAACTAAATTGGTGGATGATTTTTATGACCAGATGAGTACGCTTACAGAAGCCAAACACATCCGAGAGATGCACCCTAACGACCTCAGCTTATCCCGAAAAAAACTGGTCTACTTTTTATCGGGCTGGTTAGGCGGCCCTAGCTTATATGCCCAACACTTTGGCGGTATCAGCATTCCTCGCTCTCATCAACATCT
>WFNQ01000045.1 GCA_015488565.1 Thiomicrorhabdus sp. | reverse complement strand
GCTAAAACAAAGTAAATGGTTGCTTATTTTTTTACCGTTTACCGTTTGATGGCTTTTAGCCATTTCCATAAATTAAATAGGCTGGCTAATGAACTGGCGACATAGGTTAGAGCGCAGGCAAATAGAATGGTTTTTGCTGTTTTTTGATCTTGTGTATTGAGGTATTCCCCCTCGTTAAGTAAAGGAAGAGCGCGTTTGAAGCTGGCATCAAATTCAACGGGCAGGGTGCTTAGGTGAATGATAACGGGCACGCCCATGGCAATAAACCCTGCCGCAAAGGCCATGATTCCGATAATGGGTGAATGGGTTAAGGGAATTAAAATGGGGGTGGCAAGCAGTGCCATGCCGGCAAATTTTTGCATGATGGCGGCACGTTCAATTAAGGCGGTACGCTGTTTGAGTGGGGGGTAGTTATGTTGGTCTTGCAGAGCATGGCCAATTTCATGCGCCACCACGGTGATGGCGGTTAGCGAGTTTGAATGGGCGTAGGCGCTAGAAATTCGCACGACTTTCTCAATCGGGTCGTAGTGGTCTCCCTGATCGGTCTCTTCGATACGAACGTTTGTTAAGTTGAGCTTTTTGACCAAGTGTTCGGCAAACTGCAAGCCTGTTCCAGGAATATCAGGGTGCGGTTGATTGTGTTTTTTTAAGATGTGCTTGGTCCATAAGCTGGGCAGCATGGTTAAGATAAACAGCAGGATAACACCAACGATTAACACGCCCATAAAAAATGACTCTCTATTTTTGGTTTGATAAAAAGGGGGCGGTTGGCTGGCCGCACTGTGTGAGTGGTTGCGTGTAGCTGGCGTAAGCGATGGGGTCTTTTAATAGGCTGGCACTGGCAAAAGACAGTGTTTCTGGTTTTAAGCAACTGACGATTCCCGCTGGGCTTGGAATGCCACTGTCTTTCATCTGCCAAGTACTCTGTTGTCCTGGGAGCAGGGGGATGGCTTGGTATTGCCAGCCAGTGGCGTTTAAAAATTGGCGTAGAATGGTTTTTTCGAGTGCCGTAATCTGAAGTGCATAGGAGGTATTTGACGCGGTTTGCCATGCTTTTAGTCCTTGATAGATAAAGGCGTAATCTTCCAGAGTGGCTTGCCCCATTGGCTTACCCTGTTGCGATAGGGCACGTGGGGGATTTTCTTGTTGAATCAGTTGATTCAGCCGTTTGGCCAGCGCCTCCCCTTTTTGTCGAATGTTTGGTTCATTCAGGGTTTGGTAGGCTTGTGCATAGGCGGATAAAATCAAACCATTCCAGCCTAAAATGCTTTTGCTATCAACGGGAATGTGTTTGGCAGGGGTTTGCAGTGCATTACGAATACGTTGCCACTGGGCAGGGGAGCTCTTTGAAGGGGGCTTGGGAAGCCAGCCAAACTCATAGGGGGCGGGTTGTTCTAAGTGCCAATCTGTTTTAATCAAGGCAAAATCGGCGGGAGAGAGGGCTTGTTGTAGCGCCTCTTTTGTCCATAAATAATCGCCTCCCTCTCGGTTTTTTGCATCAATGGCGGACTGACTGCTTTGGTAGAGCTGAGTGATCGGATTGTATAGGTGTTCGGTTAAGTAGGTTAGGGTCTGTTGGGCGGTTTTTATATAGTCAGGACGTTGAAAGCGTGTGCCAGCTTGAAAATACAGTTTGGCAAGTTGGGCATTGGTGTAGGCCATCTTTTCAAAATGCGGCGTTTGCCATTCGGGATCAACGGTGTAGCGATAAAAACCACCATGAATGTGGTCAAACAGGTGTTGTGATTGCATCTGATCCAGTGTGAGTATTAACCACTCTTTGGTTGCCTCTGGCAAGGTGGGGCTGTTTAACAGGCTTTGTAATAAGGGGGCATGGGGAAATTTAGAGCTGCCTTGTCGGCTGGTGAGTCCACCACTGAAATCATCCTCTCTTTGTGCAAGTTGTTGTAATAGTTGGGTTTGAAACGGCTGTGCATTGAGTGGTTGTGATATGGCTGGAGCAGGGGGGGGGAGAAAATTTTTGGCGAGTTTCTGAATTTGGTTGGGGTGTTCGTTCCATAGGGTAATAATGTTGGATAGGGTGGTGTTAAAGTCTTTGTTGTTTAAGTAGATAAAGGCCACAAATGGATAGCCATCGGGGGTTAATACGACGTGTTGTGGCCAACCCGCTTGCCCTGTGGCGCGTTGTGAAAATTCAATTAAGACTTTATCCAGTTCGGGGTTGAGTTCTCGATCAATTTTGACGGAAATAAAATGTTGATTGAGTGCGTTGGCTGTAGATGGATCAAGGTAGCTTTCACGGTGCATGACATGACACCAGTGGCATGAAAAGTAACCGCTGGAGATAAAGATGAGTTTATTTTCTGCTTTGGCTTTGTTTAATACGGCGGCACGCCATGTTTGCCAGTGAACAGGGTCTGCCCCGTGCATGGCTAAATAGGGACTATCATGTTGATGGAGGGTATTTTTAAGATTGGCAAGGCTGTCCAAAGATAGCATTGCCAGCAAGCAAAATAGGGTGGTAGATAGAAACCACGTGTGTGCAGAGGCGTTCAATCGAATCTGTTGAACGCTCTTTTTATTGGGGATTTTTATCTGTTTTTGATTCCGAGGTGTTGGATGAATCATTGGATTTGTCCGTTGTTGGTTCGGTTGCTTGGTTTTTTTTGTACTGTTTGTTGATGCTGTGCATATCCGAATCGGCTTTATCAAACTCCCCGTCCCAATCAAAATCATCTTCTACTTGGTCTTGGTAGCGATCATCAAAGTCATACTGTTTGGCCTGTTGATTGTTATTGGGCGTTGGTTCAGGTTCATTGTTAGAGGGGGGGGGAGAATTTTTTTTCTCATTCGCCGCGCGTCGTTTCATGACGTAAGCACCGACCAGTAAACCGACCTCAAACAGTAACCACATGGGAACGGCCAACAGGGTTTGAGAGATGAGGTCTGGTGGCGTAAGTAGCATTCCAATGATGAATGCGCCCACAATAATATAGGGTCGAGAGTGGCTGAGTTTTTCAGCGGTGGTCATGCCAGTAATAATTAAGAGCACGGTGACAATCGGCACTTCAAAAGCAATACCAAAGGCAAAAAACATTTTAATGACAAAGTCTAAATAGAGTGAGATGTCGGTGGCAATGGTCACGCCTTCGGGGGCGGCTTGTGATAAAAAACCAAACACCAATGGAAAGACGACATAGTAAGCAAACAGGCCACCAGCATAAAACAGGAAGGAGCTGAAAAATAAAATGGGGGCAATGAGTTGCTTTTCATGTGAGTACAAAGCGGGGGCAATAAAACGCCACACTTGATAGAGCACATAGGGCATGGCAAGGTAGATGGCGAGTATAAAGCTTAATTTAAATGGGGTTAAAAAAGGCGATGCGACCCCCGTTGCAATCATGCTGGTACCTTCGGGCAGGTAGCGGGTGAGTGGCTCTGATATGTAAAGGTAGATGTCGTTGGCAAATGGAAACAGCACAAAGAACAAGACAATAATAACCAAAATACCACGCGTTAAACTACGCTTTAGGTCAAGCAGGTGTTGAACGAGCGTCATCTCTTGGTCATTGGGTGGGAGCGCAGAATTGCTCATAAGGCTAATTAACTTTTATTGGTGTCAGAAGGAGTTTTAAGCGGTAAGTCTGGTTTACTCGTTGGTGTTGACTCGGCCGTTTTAGTGGCTTGGTTGCTCTCTTTTAGATCAGGCACGCTGGGTGCTTGATTAAATTGACTGCGGTTTGTGGCTTCTGCTTGTGTGTCGTGCCCAAAGTCGGGACGCTGTAGTTCATCTAATTTAAGGTCTTGATTAAAGTCGAGTCCTGATTGCAGTTGATTGTTAATCTGATTGATTTGCTGTTGTTGCTCTTCAAAATTAACGGACTCTTTAAAGTCTTTTAGTGTCTCTTGTACTTGCCCATCTTGCTTAACCGAGTTTACAAAGCGACGTACTTTTCCGGTAAATCGCCCAATTTTACGCGCAACTTCAGGCATGCGTTCAGGGCCGATGACCAATAACGCAATAATGAGGATGAGCAGGATTTCCAGAAAACCAATATCAAACATTTACATAAGCCTTGTGAGCAAAATAGTGGGTATATACCACTGTTTATGCTTTGTCTTTTTTGCTGTCGGTTTTATTTTCTGCCGCCACATCAAAAACATTTTCACCGTCTTTTTTTTCTAGCGTTTGTGTGTTGTCTTCTTTTTTATCGTCTTCCTCTTTCACGGCTTTTTTAAAGCCTTTGATGGCACTGCCTAAGTCACCACCAACATTTTTAAGGCGTTTTGCGCCAAAAAGAACAAGAACGATTGCAAGAATAATAAGTAACTGCCAAATACTAATGCCCATTAGGGTCTCCATTTTTTTAAATTAACGTAGTTTTACGTTGGGTTTTTATCGCGAGATGTTAAATCATACCACCATAACTAAAGAACGTTATTTAGCGGGTTTGTTTCCTAATAAGTGGATATGAAGGTGAAAAATTTCTTGCCCCCCTGACTCGCCCGTATTGATTTGAGTTTTAAAGCCATCCAACCCTTGTGCTTGCGCGAGTTGAGGGAGCAGTAACATCATGTGTCCCATGCAATCTTTATCTTCAGGCGTGAGATCAAATAGGGTTGGAATGGGTTTTTTAGGGATAATCAGTAAATGCACAGGTGCTTTAGGGTGAATGTCATTAATCACGATGCACTTATCATCTTCGTAAACAAATTCAGTGGGTATTTCTTTATCAATGATTTTGCTAAACAGTGTTTTTTCTTCTGTCATGGCTAAGGCCCTTTTTCACGTAATACGAGATAACTTAGGATGGTCGGCTGGCTTTTTCATCATGTCCAGAGAGTCCAAAGCGACGTTGCAATTCGTTGGTAACGTCTTCGCTCGAAAGATTTTGTGATGCCAATAATACCATGGTATGAAACCATAAGTCGGCAATTTCGTAGACGAGATGTTCTTTGTTTTCTGAGGTGTTATGGTGCTCTAAGTCTTTAGCGGCCATAATGGTTTCAGCGCTCTCTTCACTCACTTTTTTGAGTATTTTCTCAAGCCCTTTATGATATAGGCTGGCCACATAAGAGCTATCGGGTTGTTCGGATTTTCTCGATTCTAAAATGAGATCGAGTTGTTTTAGTATGTCTTTATCGCTCATAATCGAACCTCAATGCCTTTTGCTTGCATGGCTTGTTTTGCTTCTTGTACGGTGTGCTGTCCAAAGTGGAAAATGCTGGCGGCGAGTACGGCTTCGGCATGACCCTCTAAGATGCCTTCGCAGAGGTGGTCCAGCTCACCTACGCCGCCCGATGCGATTACGGGGATTTGAATGCTGTCGGAGATGGCTCTTGTCAGCTCTAGGTCAAAGCCACTTTTTGTCCCATCTCGATCCATGCTGGTGAGTAAGATTTCGCCTGCGCCTAAAGATTCCATTTTTTTAGCCCACTCAATGGCATCAATGCCCGTTTCTTTGCGACCGCCATGGGTGAAAATTTCCCATTGATTGGCTTCTCCTTCGGGACTGACTTTTTTTGCATCAATGGCAACGACAATGCATTGAGAGCCAAAGGCATCACAGGCTTCTTGAACAAAGCCAGGGTTAAAGATGGCCGCGGAGTTGATGGCCACTTTGTCTGCACCCGCATTTAACATGGTTCGAATGTCTTCAACGGTACGGATTCCACCACCTACGGTGAGTGGAATAAATACTTGGCTGGCGACTTCTTCAACCATGTGTACGGTGGTGTTTCGGTCGTGTGCTGTTGCGGTGATATCTAAAAAGGTGATTTCGTCAGCGCCTTGTTCGTCATAGCGTTTTGCAACTTCTACAGGATTGCCGGCATCCCGAATATTGACGAACTGTACGCCTTTGACAACTCGGCCGTTGTCAACGTCTAAGCAAGGGATGATGCGTTTTGCTAAGCTCATGCGTTTTCCTGGTGTTTAAAGGGAGAAAGTGTATCTGAAAGTGCTTGTCCCTCTTTGAAGTTTAATGTTCCTTCGTAAATGGCACGCCCAGTAATGGCACCAGTCACCCCATCGGCCTCAATTTTAGACAGTGCGGTAATGTCTTCTAAGTTGGTGATGCCACCTGAGGCTATAATGGGGATGGATAATGCTTTTGCAAGGGCTTGAGTTGCTTCAATGTTGACCCCTTTCATCATGCCATCACGACCGATGTCGGTATAAATAATCGCTTCGACGCCATCGTCTTCAAATTGTTTACCAAGCTCGGTGACTTCATGATTGGTGACGTCTGCCCAGCCATTAATCGCCACCATGCCTTCTTTGGCATCCAGCCCAACCATGATGTGGCCAGGAAATGCTTTACAGGCTTCGGCGACAAACTCAGGGGTATGGACGGCTTGAGTGCCGATGATGCAGTAGCTTACCCCTGCCTTTAGATAGGCTTCTATGGTTTTTAGGTCGCGAATACCACCGCCAATTTGAATAGGAAGCTCTGGGTAGGCTTCTCGTACTTGGTAAACCGCGCTGCTGTTTACCGGCTTGCCTTCAAATGCACCGTTTAAATCGACCATGTGTAAGCGACGTGCGCCTTGAGTAACCCATTTTTCAGCCATGGCAACAATATCGCCAGAGAAAACGGTTGCCCCTTCCATAATGCCTTGTCTTAAGCGAACGCATTCACCATCTTTTAAATCAATTGCGGGAATTAATAACATTGTTAGTTGCCTTTTAAATTTCGGTCTTGTTTTGAACGGTTATTATCCGTTCCATTGTAAAAAGTTTTGGAATAATTGTAGGCCGTGTTCAGCACTTTTTTCTGGATGTGCTTGAATGGCAAAAAGATTTTTATGGCTTAAGGCGGAAGGAAAAGAGGTTCCATGCGTGGTGGTGGCGGCAATAAAGGTCTCTTTTTTGGGTTGAACATAGTAGCTGTGAACAAAGTAAAATCGACTGTCTTGAGGGATGTTATGCCATAGCGCATGTTCTTGAGTTTGGTGAATCTGATTCCACCCCATGTGCGGCACTTTTAGCTCAGGAAATGCTTTTTCGAGTTCAAAGTGTTTGACGTTACCTGAAATGATGTCTAAACAAGGCGTGCCACTGTTTTCATCGCTGTGGGACATGAGTACTTGCAGTCCCATGCAGATGCCTAAAAAAGGTTTTTCTTGTACGGCATGTTGAATGGGGTGAATCATGCCTGTTTCCTGTAGTGCATTCATGCACGCTTTGGCGGCACCTTGTCCAGGGAATATAATGGCATCTGCGGATTCAATGACTTTAGGGTCATGGGTGACGATAATGCGGGTGTTATTAGGGGCAACATGTTCTGCTGCTTTGGCAACCGAACGAAGGTTGCCCATGCCGTAGTCAATAACGGCAACCAATTTTTGATCCATTTTTAAAGGCTTCCTTTGGTTGAAGGCATTTTTCCCGCCATTCGCTCGTCTTGGCTGAGCGCCATGCGAAGTGCACGGCCAAAGGCTTTAAAGATGGTTTCGGCTTGATGGTGTGCGTTATGGCCTCTTAAGCAGTCAATGTGTACGGTGGCGTTGGCGTGATTGACAAAGCCTTGAAAAAATTCAAAGACTAATTCTGTTTCGAAGTGACCAATTTTTTCTCGGGTAAAGTCGGCGTTAAACACGAGTCCGGGGCGACCGGATAGGTCAATGACCACTCGAGACAGTGCTTCATCAAGGGGAACGTAAGCATGTCCATAGCGTGTAATGCCTTTTTTGTCGCCTACGGCTTGAGTGATGGCTTGGCCTAATGTAATGCCAACGTCTTCTACCGTATGGTGATCATCAATATGAGTGTCACCATTGGCCTCTATTGTTAAGTCAATCATGCCATGACGTGCAATTTGATCGAGCATGTGCTCAAAAAAAGGAACGCCAGTGTTGAGTGTTGCGTTGCCTTCTCCGTCAAGGTTAACAGCGATGTTTATTTGGGTTTCAAGCGTATTTCGCTCGATGGTTGCAGTGCGCATGAGAGGTTTCCTGTGTTCAATCGTGCCAATATAATAACTGAAAAGTTTTTTTTTTGACAGAATCTTGGTTGTTTTCATGATTTGGTTTTTGCTTTAAAGTTAGGCTAAGTTGATAAAACTAAACGATAAAGCGCTCAATGGTTGAGGGTATAAATTCAGGGAATAGTGGGGGTATAAGTAAAATATGAAAGGATCATAAGTTTTTTTTGGTGGGCAGGAGGCCTGTAGTTCTGGGATAATTCGTAAGATTATTTTATAGGAGTCCTTGTTTATTGGCTCTTAAGAGAGCGTTAAGGAAGTTTCAATACTTGATGTTTATTCTTGATATTGATTAAGTTTCCTTAGGGTTGTCGCTAGAAAAACGATGAGTCCGCAATGTATAATTCTGCATTGAGGAGTCTTCGTCTGGTTAGTTAAGAGTTATAGACAAAGACAATATGTTAAGACTAAAAGGGGAATCCAACTGATGGATACGACAGCAAAGCCACAATATGATGATGGCGTAGTTAAGTATTTAACAGTGGGTGCGGTAGTTTTTTTGGTGTTAGGTACTTTTTTTGGTACTTTTGCAGCATCTCAACTAGCATGGCCTGCGTTAAATTTTGATATTGCGGAAATTACTTTTGCTCGATTACGTGTTATTCATACGAATACCGTTATCTTTGCATTTGGTGGTATGACGCTCATGGCAACAGCTTTTTATACGGTACAGCGTACAAATGGCGTAAGGTTGTGGAGTAATGGTTTGGCTTGGTGGACGGCAATTTTGTTCACAATAGGACTACTGGCGACAGTAACAACCATTGGTTTAGGTATGACAACAGGTAAAGAGTATCATGAGCAAGAGTGGCCTATCGCCATTGCGATTGCATTGGTATGGACGTTATATACGTTTAACTTTATCTTAACCATTGCTTCTCGTAATAAAGAAACGCATTCGCATGTTTATGTGTCGAACTGGTTCTTTTTGGGGATGATGATTGCGATTACATATCTATATGTTATTAATGGCTTAGCTATTCCAGTTTCGCTATTTCAATCTTACACGTTGTTTGGTGGTGTCCAAGGTGCCATGATTCAGTGGTGGTGGGGTCATAATGCGGTAGGCTTCTTCTTGACGGCTGGTTTCCTTGCGATTATGTATTATTTTGTTCCTAAGCAAGCGCAACGTCCTATTTACTCTTATCGTTTGTCGGTTATCCACTTTTGGGCATTAATGTTTGGTTATGTTTGGTTGGGTGCACATCACCTTCAATATACCGCTTTGCCTGATTGGACGGGTTCTCTTGGTGCTGTAATCTCTCTTGCAATGATTATTCCTTCTTGGGGTGGTGCCTTAAACGGAATGTTAACGCTTTCTGGTGCTTGGGATAGATTACGTACGGATTATATTTTGCGTTTCTTAATTATGTCTTTGGCTTTTTATGCTATGTCTACTTTCGAAGGGCCTGTGATGGCAGCGAAAAGTGTAAATGCCTTGTCTCACTATACGGATTGGACAGTTGGACACGTTCACTCTGGTGCGTTAGGTTGGGTTGCAATGGTGTCGATTGGTGCCATTTATCACATGGTGATGAAGCTTTGGAAAACCGAAATGTACTCGATGCAGTTAATTAATGTTCACTTCTGGTTAGCAACGATTGGTACAGTATTCTATATTGTTGCCATGTGGGTATCTGGAATTATGCAAGGTCTAATGTGGCGTGCTTATGATGAGTATGGAACACTTGCTTATACGTTTGCAGAGTCGGTTTCTGCAATGCACCCTTACTATGTGATGCGTGCTTTTGGTGGGTTTATCTTCTTCTTAGGTGCGGTGGTCATGTTGTATAACATTGTGATGACAATTCGAACTGCAGAAGCTAGATCGGCTAATAAAGTTGAATCACTTGCTTAAAAAGTGACCTTGAGTTAAGTCATGGAGTGTTATTCCGTGGCTTAAATTGAAACTTATGAGTTGAGGAGCACAAACTCATGTCAGATGATCAAAAACCAAAAAATATACAGGATATGTTTGAACGAAACATATTCGCTTTACTCACAGCAACAGCGTTAGCATTTTCGATCGCTGGGATTGTGGAAATCGT
>WFNQ01000044.1 GCA_015488565.1 Thiomicrorhabdus sp. | reverse complement strand
ATCCGACTTTGTGTTTAATGATTTTTTGATTACTATTAATCATTGTGAGTTTCCTTCGTTTTGATTGATGATTGAACACCTACATATCAAAACGAGGAACTCGCTCTTTTTCAAGAGCAGTGTCAGATTAAGTCGTAACTTTTACAGCTTACTCAAGAGAGGGTACTCTGGAGTAGAAAATCCCCCCCTTTATTCTTTACGTTGTTATGACAGACTCCTAGGCTAATGGTTTAAATTAGGCTAAAAAATCCAAAATCGCATCCAGTCCACGGTGATTTAAAGCCGTTAAGGCCTCTTTTTGTACCGCTGGTTTGGCATGATAAGCGATGCTGATTCCCGCTTCTTTCATCATCAATAAATCATTCGCACCATCACCAACCGCTATGACTTGATGTGGTTGTATGTTTAAGGTTTGGCACAGCTCGTGCAAAAAATCGGCCTTGGCTTGTGCGCCAATAATATCACCAACGACCTTTCCCGTTAACTTTCCATCCAATTCACCTAATGTATTGGCACGGGTATAGTCTAGGTTCAGTTGCGTTTTTAAACGTTCGGTAAAAAATGTAAAACCGCCTGAAACCAGTGCAAAAGAGATGCCGTTGTCCTTGAGTCCTTGAATCCAGGTTTCAGCACCAGGGTTTAAGGTTAAACGTTCTTCAAATACATGTTGCAATGCGGCGGTGTCTAGCCCTGTTAAGAGTTTAACGCGTTGAATTAATGACCCTTCAAAATCCAATTCACCCCGCATCGCCGCTTCGGTAATGGCGGAGACTTCTGCTTTAACATGAATAAAATCCGCAATCTCATCCACGCATTCGATTGAGATAAGGGTTGAGTCCATGTCGCTAATGACCAGCTTAATCTCTTCTGGCTTAAAGTGTTCGGGCAATAGATTGATATCAAGCTGGGTTTTTTGCGACAGCTCAGTCAGTGTTTGCTGG
The DNA here is from genome assembly GCA_015488565.1 of Thiomicrorhabdus sp. Lineage (GTDB taxonomy): Bacteria > Pseudomonadota > Gammaproteobacteria > Thiomicrospirales > Thiomicrospiraceae > Thiomicrorhabdus. Next base: position 6,156 of record WFNQ01000044.1, on the reverse strand, counting down.
CTCGGTGTCTCAGTGACGGTAACTCGAAAATGCTGCGCAACTTGAACGGGTTTTGCCAGAGATTGTTGAATCATCTCGTGTTGTGATTTGGTTAGCGTGTTGCTATGTATTAGGATGGTTGTCATGAGTGTATCCGTATCACCTGATTAGTCGTTATCTTTAACAGCAATAATTTTTGTTTTGCCAATAATATCTTGCAGTAGTTGTTTTTTAGCGGTAAATAAACCGACCCAGCCAATCCAAAATAGTAGGGCGCTTAAGACAAATCTTAGGTTGGCATTGTAACGAGTAAGTAAGTAGCCATCTTCTCGAATTAGTTGCAGTTGCCATGTTTTTAATCCGGGGGTTTGTCCCGCTTTGACCCAAAAATGGGTTAAATACATATAGGTTATGGCAATTAAATAAATTTGAAAAGCGAGTAGGGTGAGGGGCTTTTTATCAAAGCCTTCTCCCTGCCAAAGAATAAAGGGGATGGCGGCGACAAACCAGACAGCACAAAGCAACAGTAGGTCGTATAAAAAAGCAAAAATAATTTTTAGTCCAGTCATAATGGTTAAAGCTTATAATTTGGTTTAGATTAGAGTGGCGGTTATTGTACACGCTAGGAGCCTGTCCGAGAACTAGAAGCGTAACGTTTATGGGATTTGCAGTCGATTTTTAGTTTTCGGACAGGCTCCTAGGTAGGAGAAAACGGAATGAATTTATTAGCAGAAAACTTAACATTACCGTTTATTGTGGGTGGTTGGTTGGCGTTTATACTCAGCTTTATTTGGGCATTTAGATATGCACCTTGGCATAAGATAAACGGCGACAGAGGGGCTCAAAATGTATTGCTGGCGGCAACGGTTGTGGTTTTTTTGTTGTGGCAGTTAAGTGCAAGTTTGGGAGGCGGCTTGACCTTTCATTTTTTAATGATGACACTGCTGACCTTAATGTTTGGAGGGCAGTTTGCCTTGCTGGCTATGTCGTTGGCACTGTTAGGTGTTACATTTGAAAGTGATTTGGGTTGGCTCTCTTTTGGGTTAAATGCGCTGTTAATGGGATTGATTCCGATTGGAATTACCATGGCGTTATTAAAATTTTCAAAAGCCTATTTAGAACTGAACTTTTTTGTGTACGTCTTTTTTAATGCCTTTTTTGCCGGAGCGGTTGGTGTCGTGGTCTCTTTAGGGCTGGGGGCGTGGGTTTTATGGGTGACTGAAACCTATACTTTGGCGGTGTTAAAACAGTCATTTATTCCCTTTATTCCGTTGATGTCGACACCAGAAGGGTTTTTAAATGGTTTTTTAATTGCTGGGTTGTTAATCTTTAAGCCCGAGTGGGTGAGTACCTTTGATGGAAGCGTCTTCATTAAAAAATAACTTGAATCCTTTCGTGCAAAGGTCTTAAGTTGTTATAAGCTTTGATTCTGAACTTTATTTAATGAATGGAAAAAATATGAATTCAAAAGAGCATTGGAAAAATGTTTATCAAAATAAATCGGCAGAAGAGGTGAGTTGGTATCAACGTGTCCCGACTGTTTCATTGGCGATTATTCATGATGTAGGATTGCAAAAAAATCAGGGCATTATTGATGTTGGCGGTGGCGCTTCGACCTTAGTGGATTGTTTGTTGCAAGAGGAGTTTGAGGACATTAGCGTGCTTGACTTGTCACCTCAAGCACTTGAAGTAGCAAAGCAGCGGTTAGGAAAGCGAGCTGAATCCGTTGATTGGTTAGCGGAGGATATTACCCAGTTTTCACCTAAAAAAAAGGTCGCTTTTTGGCATGATCGTGCGGTATTTCATTTTCTGACTCAGAGTGAGGATCGTGCTAAATACAAAAAAATATTGGCGTCTTCCGTTATATCCGGAGGCTATATTATGATTGCGGTCTTTTCAATCGGCGGACCAGAGCAATGCAGTGGTTTGGATATTGTGCAGTATGATGCAGATAAAATAAAAGAAGAATTAGGGGGCGAGTTTCAGCTAATAGACGAGCGGGTTGAACAGCACCAGACGCCGAGCGGCAATGCACAGTTATTTTGTTACTTTGTGTTTAGAAAGAGATAGTTATAATTTGGGCTCTTGGCTTTCTTTAGACATTAAGAGCCCAAGTTGTTTAGATTACTTTTCCCAAGTGGCTTTTAAGCCAATCGCATCTTCTCGTTGTGCAATTTCTGCTTTGGCAATTTTAAGTGCCTCAGTAGCCGCTTTTAATGCGCTGGCTTCATCGCCTTTACTTTTCGCTTTTTCGGCCTGTGCTAAATAGTCTTCAACATAGCTAAGTTTCATTTTCTTTTGTTTCCAAACATATCCTGTTTTACTGGCATCAGCATGGAGTGACTTGGCTTGTGACACAATATCTGAATAAGAGGTGGGTTTGTTTTGATTTGTGTAACAACCGGATAGAGCGACGGTCGCGACTAATGCGGCACTAATTAAAAGTTTTTTCATGGGAGAGATCCTCTTGTTGAACAAATGTTTTTTTGAGTTTTCGTGTACTTGTATACGTTATTAAGTTTACCCCAGTCCTGTCAATCTTTATAATAGCCGATATTAAATAGAAAACACGTTGTTTTTTGGTGCGTTAGCTGGCCGTGGTTGGCTTAACGTGTTGAAATATAATGAAATGATGAAATTTTTAGTGTGTAATGAATTATTTTAAAAAAATAACTGATTAGCCTATAAGTCTTTATATAAGGTATAAAAATGAGAATTTTGCAAGATGCTTTAACGTTTGATGACGTTTTATTGGTTCCAGCGCACTCTACGGTGTTGCCTAAAGATGTGTCTTTAAAAACACAGCTAACACGAGAGATTACTTTAAATATTCCATTTTTATCCGCGGCAATGGATACGGTGACCGAAGCTCGACTGGCCATTTCGATGGCGCAGGAGGGGGGTATTGGAATTATTCATAAAAATATGACGGTTGAAGAGCAAGCGCATGTGGTCAGTAAAGTCAAAAAATATGAGCATGGCGTGATTTTAGATCCTGTTACGGTACAGATCACCGATACGGTGGCAGACGTGGTTAAGGTCACGAAGCAAAATCGTATTTCAAGTGCTCCTGTGATGGATGGTGATGATTTGGTGGGTATTGTGACCACGCGAGATATTCGTTTTGTTACCGATTTGTCTCAGTCAGTGGCTAAAATTATGACCCCTAAAGAGAAACTGGTGACGGTAAAAGAGAAAGAAAAACGCGAAGTGGTTTTGGACTTATTGCATGAACATCGCATTGAGCGTGTATTGGTTGTAAGCGATGACTTTAAGTTAAGAGGAATGATTACGGTATCAGATATGATGAAATCATCGGATCACCCCAACGCTTGCAAAGATGATGAAGGTCGTTTGCGAGTGGGCGCGGCGGTTGGAACGGGAGCTGAAACTGAGCAACGTGTTGACGCTTTAGTAAAAGCGGGCGTGGATGTGATTATTGTGGATACCGCACACGGTCACTCACAAGGCGTATTGGATCGTGTCGCATGGGTAAAACAAAACTATCCTAAGTTGCAAGTTATTGGCGGTAACATTGCAACGGGTGAAGCGGCGCTTGATTTGGTAAAAGCAGGTGCTGATGGCGTTAAAGTAGGTATCGGTCCAGGTTCTATTTGTACGACCCGTATTGTTGCGGGTGTGGGAGTGCCCCAAATTACCGCCATTTCTAATGTGGCAAAAGCATTAGAAGGGACGGGTATTCCTTTGATTGCTGATGGCGGTTTACGCTTTTCAGGGGATGTGGCAAAGGCATTGGTTGCGGGTGCTTCTTCTTGTATGATTGGCAGCATGTTTGCAGGAACAGAAGAGTCTCCGGGTGAAATTGAATATTATCAGGGACGTGCCTATAAATCGTATCGAGGCATGGGTTCTTTAGGTGCCATGGCTCAGCCGACAGGGTCAAGTGATCGCTACTTTCAAGCCAGTAATGCCGAAGATAAGCTGGTACCAGAAGGTATTGAGGGACGCGTGTCGTATAAAGGCCCTTTGTCTCCGATTATTCACCAGTTGGTTGGCGGGGTTCGTGCCAGCATGGGATACACCGGCTCGAAAGATATTATGACTATGAATACCAAACCTTCTTTTGTTAAAATCTCGTCTGCTGGAATGGCAGAAAGCCATGTGCATGATGTGACGATTACCAAAGAATCGCCTAACTATCGTACATAAAAACGCATTATTTGACTTTCAAATCATAAAGGTTTTTACAAATACGTTGTAAAAACCTTCTTTATTTTCTGTTTTTTCTAATTTTTAATTCTTGGAACCGTTATGACACAAGCCAATATTCATGAACATCGAATCCTTATTTTAGACTTTGGTTCTCAATACACGCAGTTAATTGCCCGCCGTATTCGTGAAATAGGGGTGTATTGTGAGGTCGAGCCTTGGGATATTGACGCACAAGATGTGACCGACTTTGGTGCAAGAGCGATTATTTTATCGGGCGGGCCTGAAACCGTTACTGGTGACGATGCGCCTGTTGCACCAAGTGTGGTGTTTGAACTGGGTGTGCCAGTGTTAGGCATTTGTTACGGAATGCAAACCATGGCGGAGCAGTTAGGCGGTAAGGTGATCAGTGCCAATGAACATGAATATGGTTACGCGCAAGTACGTGCACATGGACATACTCAGTTTTTAAATGATATTGAAGATGAAGTCACGCCAGAAGGCTACGGTATGCTAGATGTGTGGATGTCGCATGGCGATCGTGTTGAGCAATTGCCAGACGGATTCAGTTTAATGGCGAGTACGCCAAATTGCCCTGTTGCAGGAATGGCCAATGAAGAAAAGCATTTTTATGGCATTCAGTTTCACCCAGAAGTGACGCACACCAAACAAGGGTTACGGATGCTGGAACGTTTTGTGGTCGGCATTGCAGGTTGTGAAAAACTGTGGACCACTGAGAATATTATTGAGGACAGCATTAAACGAGTTCGTGAGCAAGTGGGCAGTGATCAAGTCATGCTGGGTTTGTCAGGTGGTGTAGACTCCTCTGTGGTGGCCGCGTTATTGCATAAAGCCATTGGTGATCAATTAACCTGTGTGTTTGTCGACCATGGTTTATTACGTTACAAAGAGGGCGATCAAGTGATGGCTATGTTTGCTGAAAACATGGGCATTAAAGTCATTCGTGCGGATGTAGAAGATCGCTTTATGGCGGCCTTAGCTGGGGAAACTGATCCTGAGAAAAAACGTAAAATTATTGGACATGAATTTATTGATGTATTTGATGCGGAGTCGACAAAGTTAAAAGGGGTTAAATGGTTAGCGCAAGGCACAATCTATCCGGATGTCATTGAATCGGCGGGTTCTAAAACCGGTAAAGCCAAAGTGATCAAATCGCACCATAACGTCGGTGGTTTGCCAGATGACATGGAGATGTCTTTGATTGAACCTTTGCGTGAACTGTTTAAGGATGAAGTGCGTAAGCTAGGCGTGGCGCTTGGGTTGCCGAGTAAAATGGTCTACCGTCACCCTTTTCCAGGGCCGGGACTGGGTGTACGTATTTTAGGTGAAGTTAAAAAAGAGTATGCCGATATTCTTCGATTAGCCGACCATATCTATATTGAAGAGCTGGAAAAGTGGGATTTATACGATAAAACCTCTCAAGCGTTTACCGTTTTTCTACCAATTAAATCGGTAGGGGTTGTAGGTGATGCACGTCGTTATGATTATGTGGTGGCATTACGTGCGGTTGAGACCATTGATTTTATGACCGCGCGTTGGGCGCACTTACCGTATGATTTTTTAGAGCATGTGTCGGGTCGTATTATTAATGAAATCCCTCGAATTTCTCGTGTGACGTACGATATTTCGAGCAAACCCCCTGCGACAATTGAGTGGGAATAATGTTTAACCCAAATTCTTACATAGAAACACGAATTTAGCGGAACCCTTTGGGTTTAAAAAGGCTTTCATTTGAAAGCCTTTTTCATTTTGAGTAATACGATCTTGAGTAAATAGGATATGAAAGAGATAAAAATTTCTGCCCCAGAGCACCCTCTCTTGAGCAAGCTCAATTCACCTTGTACCCCAGAGCACTCTCTCTTGAGCAAGCTCAATTCACCTTGTACCCCAGAGCACTCTCTCTTGAGTAAACTCAATTCACCTTGCCCCCCCTCTGGGTTAACCTCCTCTGAAATAGACGCTTTTTGGATGCAACACGCTTATTCT
>WFNQ01000043.1 GCA_015488565.1 Thiomicrorhabdus sp. | reverse complement strand
TAAAAAAATTACGGTAGGTCTGTTTTTTCTGGCACTAATAGGCTGCTCAGGAAGTGGCGTTAAGCCTACGGTTGAAGTGGGTAATCAATTTAAGCTGGGTCATGTTTCATTGACCGTATCACAGCGTATCGCGCCAAAAATTATTTATCACTCTGACTCCGAACTTCAGCAGTTATTGGCTCAGAGGGTGAGTTCTTTATTGGAGCAAAGAGGGTTGCTAAGTCATCAACCAAAGGTAAATGCTTTGGTCATTCAAGTGGCGTATCAACGTCATTTTTTGGATGAACAAACCGCTTATTCATCGGATGCTTTAGCGTATCCTCGGTATGATTATGATATTAAGGTGATGAATGGTGATACAGAATTAACGCATGTCACCCAAAAAAACAGAGTATTTAAAGGGCGATTTATTATGAATATTGATATGCTTGCGGGTCGTTTAAAGCATAAATCGGATGAAATTGTTTTTATTGAGCGACTGGCAAAAGAGATTGTTCGTTCGGTAGTAGAGCTTAAAAGTTAACCTGATTCTTAAGGGTAGGGGGGGAAGAAATTTGATTCGATTTGTTTTAGGCGGTGCACGATCTGGTAAGAGTGCTTATGCAGAAACCTTAGCAAAGCATTTTGAGCAACAGGGGGGGAGAATTTTTTATATTGCGACGGCAAAGAGCCAAGTTTCGTCTTTGACCGTTGCTTCTTCTGATGCGACTGAAGAGACGGTCGATTCTGAAATGCTCAGTCGTATTCAACGACATCAAGCGGATCGTCCAGCCCATTGGAAAACGGTAGAATGCCCCCTTTATTTAGCAGATTGTTTACAATCCTTAGATGATGAAAAGGCTTGTTTGTTAATTGATTGTTTAACGTTATGGACGTTGAATTTGCTTGAGTCGGAGTGCTTAGAAAAAGAGAAAAGGGCACTGCTCTCTTTACTGCCAACGTTAAAATCGGAAGTTATTTTGGTCAGCAATGAGGTGGGGTTAGGCGTGGTTCCGATGGGAAAACTAACTCGCTGTTTTGTGGATGAATTAGGCTGGTTGCATCAAAGTGTAGCAACGTGTGCCGATGAGGTGACGTTTGTAACAGCGGGATTACCAATGAAGCTGAAATGATGTTTTTAGTTAACTATTTAAGTAAGGAAGTTTAGGTAACTAATTGTTTTTATTGTTTATTTAAGGTGGGTACAAGTTCTGTGTTTGATGTTAAAGAAGTTTCGAGAAAATCAGAAAAAGAAGCGTTGGTTCGTCAAAGCCAGCTTACCAAGCCACAAGGGTCTTTAGGACGATTGGAGTCACTGGCTGTCTTATTGGCAGGGCATCAAAATAGAACCTGTCCTCAGATTACAGCCCCTTGGATCTCTATTTTTGCAGCAGATCACGGCGTTGCATCGGAAGGGGTCTCGGCCTTTCCTTCTGTGGTGACGCAGGAGATGGTTAAAAACTTCTCAACGGGAGGCGCCGCCATTGCGGTATTAGCTAAAGCCAATCAAGCACAATTTGAAGTGGTTGATGTGGGGGTATTAGCAGACATTACTCAGGGAGGAGAGCGAACCTTTGAGTTTTTGCAGTCGTGTCGTGTGGCATCAGGCAGTTTTAACTTTTTACAACAACCCGCGATGACAACAGAGATGTTAAATAAAGCGATGGCCGTCGGTTGTAATGCGGTTGATAGAGCGTTATCTGCTGGAGCCGATCTGTTTATTGCGGGTGAGATGGGCATTGGAAATACCACCAGTGCAACGGCAATGATTGCCCAAATTTGCAATGCCTCGGTTGAGGATATTGTGGGATTAGGAACGGGAATTGATGCCACCCAAAAAACACTAAAAGCGAAGGTTATTTGTAACGCACTGCAAAAGCATGAGCGTGCATTCACAACGCCACTAGAAGTGCTAAGGTGCGTAGGGGGGTTAGAAATTGCCGCATTAGTCGGGGCTTACCTTGCTTGTGCTGAAAAAGGAATAACAATGGTGATTGATGGCATGATTACCTGTGCGGCCGCACTGGTGGTGTGTGAGATTGCGCCGAGTGCTAAAAACTGGATGATATTTTCTCACCAATCGGTTGAGCCAGCACAACAGTGCGTCTTTGAATGTTTAGCAGTTAAGCCTCTATTGGATTTGTCGTTACGCTTGGGAGAGGGGTCGGGTGCGGCTTTGTCCATTTCTATGATTAAGATGGCCTGTCTATTGCATGAGCAGATGGCAACATTTGCAGAGGCGGGCGTTTCTGAATCAGAAGTCGTGGAATAACAAAGATGCGAATTGATTTAGTCCGTCATGGCGCGTGTTTGGATAAGGCTTTTTTAAGAGGTCAGTCCCCAGCTAAATTAAGCGAACTTGGAAAACAGCAGATGCAGGCGGTTTTTTCATCCCTAGACACACCTGATAGGGTTATTGTTTCTTCGGCCAAACGCTGTTTAGAACCGGTTGACTCTTTTTATAAACAGCAAAAGTCGCTTGATATTCAAATATGGCCTGATTTTCAAGAACGTCATTTTGGGGTATGGGATGGTTTGTCGTATGAAGAGGTGGAAGCGTTAGATATTAAGGGCTTACAAGCTTATCTTGCTGACCCGTTTCAGTATTGTATTCAACAATCCGAGTCATTAATGGCATTTGAAAAGCGAACTCTCACTGCGTTTCAACGATTATTAGAGCAAGGCGCACGTGATGTGATTAATCATGTATTGGTCGTGACGCATGGTGGTGTAATGCGGATTTTGTTAAAACATATTTTAGGGTTGAGCAATGAGGCGCTGTTTCAATTAAAAATTGATTTTGCTGCTCGAATTACGTTGGAATCCTTTGCTTTGGAGT
>WFNQ01000042.1 GCA_015488565.1 Thiomicrorhabdus sp. | reverse complement strand
CGTTTTTGAATCAGCATGGGGGCGAAGGTGACGACAAATACGCCGTAAGCACCGATCCAAAACAGCTGTGAAAAACTGATCCAACTGCTGTAATGTTCTGGCCAAAGAATAGGAAATAGGACACGAATCACCGTGGCCGCTAATATTAGGCTTAATAAAAAGGTATGGAATGGCGGGGGCTGATTTACGTTACGCCCCGTATGCCCAAGGGTTACGCGGGTCATCATGCCTAAGGTAATGAGGCCAACGCCCCCTACGGCCAAGGTATGAATGGCAAGACTTTGTAGGGGGGGGGAAAAAATGGTGAGCGCAAACAGTAAAAACCCAACCTGAATGGCGACCATGCCTAAATACAGACTCCAAAGCATTGGTTTTTGCCAAATGCCAACGGTGTGCCAATTGAACAGTCGTATGCCGCCGACAACAAAAAGTGCTGAAGCAAAGATGGCGGTGAGTAGTGGGGTGTTTAAAAAGACTTCAGAAATGGCGAGCAGTAAAAACAGCACCAAACTGCTGTGATCGATCCATTTGGGGTTTTTTAATGAGACATCTTCAGTGACCCCTTTTTCAATAAAGAAAGGAATCACGCGGCGAGCCATTGTTAAAATAATGGCTAAAATAATAAAGAATCCACCGTAAATCCCCCAAGCCATCCCATGCTCTAACACACCAAAAATGCCCAAATAACAGAGTAAGTTTAGCCCCCCCATTAAAAGAACCTTAATCAGTAAGCCAATTTGATTCCACTGTTTGGAAAGAAAGATGGGGCGAGCAAACGCTAAGACAAAGTAGAGGTTAAATGCCAAATCAAGTACCGCTGAAATAACGAGGAGTGTTTGGGTCATTTCGGGCAAAAAAGGCAGCAGTAACCAGCCGATTCGCGCACCTAACCAAAGTAAAAATAGCAACAGTAACGGACGACCAGAGGGGGTATCTATACCTGTCCAGTTTTTTACTGCGGTGAGTAAAAATCCAGTGATGACGGCCATGGTAAAGCCAAAAATAATTTCATGACTGTGCCACTGTATCATGGAGAGCGTGCTGAGTTGAAGTTGGCCTTGCAGGAGTAAGTACCAAACCAACATACTGATGATCGCCAGAAGACCTGCGCCTAAAAAAAACGGTCGAAACCCTAAATTAAACAGCGAGAAGTTAGGAGGGATTTTTTTGTGTTGGTCTAGGTTTAACACGGTCATTGGGTTCTCCTTATGAGCCTAATATTAGGCATAAAACTGACCCCACCCCATCCCTCCCCTTGTCAGGGGAGGTTGGGTGGGGGTTGGCGTTTAGATTTCATCCAAGTTGGGCAATTTCCCTTTCGCTTCGGCAATTTCTCGGGCGGCGGCCAATAACGCCAAACGTGCTACTACGCCGTAAGCGTAAAAACGGTTGGGACTGGCATCAGGGGTTTGGGTGTTGTCGGGCATCACGCAAGACTCTTCAAAGGAGAGTGGTTCAAAGTGCATTCCCGGTGAGTTTAAATTATCGGTGGCCGTTTTGCCGGTGTGCACACGGTAAAACCCACCCACGACATGGCTTCCAATCATATACACCACGGGTTCGGCTACCGCGCCTTCTATCTGTTCGTAGGTATAAACGCCTTCTTGCACTAACATTTGTTCAACTTGTAAGCCTTCTTTTACAGACGACATTTTATTGCGCTGTTTGCGGTTTAAATTCAAAATGTCTTCGGGGCTGTTGACCGACATAATCGCCATGCCATAAGTCCCACTGTCGGATTTTACAATCACAAAGGGGGTGCAATTGATGTCGTGGGTTTCGTAATACTGTTTGGTGTCATCCAATACTTGATTAACGGTTTTCGCCAGCTCTTCCAGTCCGGTACGTTCTTTAAAGTTAATGGGGCCACAGGCAATGGAGGTAGGGTTAATGAGCCACGGCTCAATGTCGATGAGCTTGGCAAAGGCGTGGGATACATCGGAATAGTGCATGAAATGTTCGGTTTTAAAGCGATCCGCCCAGCCCAATTCCATAGGGGGGAGTAAAATTTGTTCAATGTTTTCTAACATTTCAGGGCGACCACCGGATAGATCATTATTAAGCAATACCGCACAAGGAAAGAATCCGGTGACCCCAACGCGATTATTTTCTCGAATCAGCGGCTCTAAGACAATTTGATTGCCTGAGGGCAGATCAATGGGAGTCGGTTTATTTAAATCGGCAATGAGCGAGCCAAATCGCACTTCGTACCCAGCGGTTTCTAAAATGGTTTGCAGGGCAAAGAGGTTCTCTAAATAGAAGGTATTTCGGGTGTGGTTTTCAGGAATAATTAAGACCCCATCGGCCACTGGGCAGGCTTGGGTAATAACCGTTTGAGCGGCATGAACGGCTAACGAACGTAAATCGGGATGTAAGTTGTTAAAGCCAGCAGGAAATAAATTGGTATCCACCGGAGCCAGTTTATAGCCCGCATTACGTAAATCGACAGAGCAGTAAAAAGGGGCTGGGGTATTTTTAAACTGTTTACGAAACCACGCTTCAATTTCCATTCGGTTATCTAAGAGGTGTTGTTCCAGTTCTAATAAAGCACCTTTTAGTGCGGTTTTAAGGTGGGGGACTTGGCTGGTGGATGGCATGGAGCATTCTCTTGAAAGTAGTGAAAAGGTTGAAGATACCTTAATTAGACAGAGATAAAACGCGTCTCTTAATTAAGGTAAACACGGTATTTTTCGCCTTTTTTAAAAGTCGAGTCGCACACCAACGCCAAGCAATTCAGGGTTTATGTCGGTATTAAATGTTAAGTATTCGGCATAAATATCAACGGTATCAAAAATGTCTAAAGCAAAACCAACCCCACTGAACGCACTGGTATCATCTATATTTGTTGTGGCATTGTTGGTGTTGGTTTCACCCGTGACTGAGGCCAATCCTGCTTTGGCATAGAGTTCAAAAAACGGCCCGATGGGTAAGTAGGCAACGCCAGCCAGAGAGTATGCACTGGATTCTACGGTGCTGCCGTTTTTGGTATAACGACCTAAATCATAATAACCCAATTCAGCGGAGAGCATAAGCACACCAAGATCAATAAATTGGTAACCAATAAACGCGGCGGGTACGGTATCTTCATCACTGAAGAGATCTGCGTCGATGTTTGATTTATACACACCAGCGCCAATATAAAAATCATCGGCACTGGCGATGGGGGCTGACAGTGCCAGCGATACAGCCAAACCAGCGCCTAATATGGATTTGATGATATTTTTCATAGTGTCTCTCCAAGGGATAGTGTTTTTGGTATCTTTGCTCAGATACGGCTTAATGTATTATAAAGCAAATAAATGTCTTTTTGGTATTGGCATAAACAGATAGGTTGCTGTTTATATCACTAAGAAAGCAGGGGGTATACGTTAAAAGTCACCCCAAAGTGATTGCAATAGGGCAATAATGGCAGGGCCTGCGGTTTCGGTTCGTAAAATTCTGGGGCCAAGTTGTATGGGGGTTAAGCCGGCTTGTTTGGCTTGTTGCACTTCACTTTCAGTCAGCCCGCCCTCAGCGCCGATGAGCAGTTGGATAGGGGGGGAGAATTTTGGGTATTCAAGGCTTTTTAGTGACAGTGTTGCGTAAGGGTCGAGTATTAAGCCAAAGAGGGGGGGGCAGAATTTTTGTGCGAGCCATTCGCCATAGGTTTTAATGGGGTGTATGCTTGGAATCATCACACGACCACTTTGTTCGCAAGCATTTATGGCAATGGTTTGCCAGTGTTGTAAGCGCTTTTCATACTTTTCGGGAGACAATTTAATATCACAGCGTTCGGTTAAAATGGGCTGAATGCTCGTGACCCCCAACTCCACCGCTTTTTGAATGCTGTAGTCCATTCGGTCGCCTTTGGAGATGGCTTGCACTAAAGTAATGTTAAGCGGCGACTCGGTGTTAGGCTGGCTAACCTCTTCAATGTAAAAATCGGCACTGCGCCGACTGGTGACAAGGAGTTTTCCCGTGGCAAGAAAGCCTTTGCCATTAAAGGCTTCCATGGCAAAATTATTTTTTAAACGTAATACCGTTAAGGCATAGTGCGCTTGCTCTTTAGGAAGCGGGATCGTTTGATT
>WFNQ01000041.1 GCA_015488565.1 Thiomicrorhabdus sp. | reverse complement strand
CACGCGCCGTACGTCCCATCACTCGCACATCGCTCTCTTTAAAGCGAATAGCTTTACCAATGTTACTGAACAACATAATCTCTTGTTCACCATCGGTCAGAGCCGTACCCACCAATTCATCATCGTCTAGTAAATCGACGGCAATAATGCCATTGGCACGAGGGCGAGAAAAGTCTTTTAGCTTCACGCGCTTCACAATCGAATTACGCGTGGCCATAAACACGATGCGTTCATCATCAAATTCATCAACAGGCAAGACCGAGGTAATGTGCTCACCATCGTCCAACGGCAAGATATTCACAATCGGCTTACCGCGACTGCCACGACTGGCTAATGGCAATTGCCATGTTTTTTGCCAATACAACTTCCCTTTATTAGAGAAGCACAGCAGCATGTCATGGGTACTCGCCACAAACAGTTGCCCTACCTCATCCTCTTCTTTCATCGCCGTAGCCGACTTACCGCGTCCACCGCGTTTTTGAGCACGATAATCACTTAACGGTTGCGTTTTAATATAACCATCTTGTGATAAGGTGACAATACGCTCTTCAACGGCAATTAAATCTTCTGCATCCAAATCTTGATAAGAGTAATCAATTTCTGTACGACGAGCGTCGCCAAATAGCTCAACCACTTCGTTTAACTCTTCTTTCACTACTTCGGTTAAACGATCAGGGTTTCTTAAGATGTCTAAATACTCCGTGATTTTTGCCACTAAGTTTTTATACTCTCCAATGATTTTATCTTGCTCTAACCCCGTTAAACGGTGTAAACGCATTTCAAGAATAGACTGAGCTTGAACAGGAGACAGTTTATAAATATCGCCTTCTGCTCCAAAGCCTTCTGGCAAATTTTCTGGGCGCACATCTTTAAGCTCTACACGCCCCAATAACTCCACCATTTTGCCAACTGGCCAATCTCTTTCCAGCATGCGCTCTTTCGCAACCACTGGGCTTGGTGAGGCCTTAATCAGCTCAATCATCTCATCAATATTATTAAGCGCAACCGCTAACCCTTCTAATACATGGGCTTTTTCACGCGCTTTTCTGAGCTCAAAAATAGTGCGTCGAGTGACCACTTCGCGACGGTGTTTTACAAAGGCTTCAATGATTTGTTTTAAGTTCAATAATTTTGGCTGGCCATCAATCAACGCCACCATATTGACCCCAAACGAGGTTTGCATCGCCGTTTGCTTATAGAGATTGTTAATCATAATCTCAGGCACTTCACCACGACGAAGCTCAATTACAATGCGCATTCCGTCTTTATCCGACTCATCACGCAATGCCGTAATGCCGTCTATTTTTTTCTCTTTAATCAATTCCGCAATGCGCTCAATCAAACGCGCTTTATTCACCTGATAAGGCAGTTCATCCACAATGACCTTGGACTTACCTGACGCATCGGTTTCGATAGACGTTTTTGCACGAATTTTAATGCTTCCGCGCCCCGTCTCATACGCCGAACGAATACCAGATAACCCATTAATAATGCCATGTGTTGGAAAGTCTGGCCCTGGAATGTATTCCATCAAGCCGGATATATCAATGTCTGGATTATCAATCAACGCCAAACAGGCGTTAACGGTCTCTGTTAAATTATGAGGCGGGATATTGGTCGCCATCCCCACGGCAATCCCAGAAGAACCATTAACCAACAGGTTAGGAATGCGGGTTGGTAAGACTACAGGCTCCGATTCTGACCCATCGTAGTTTTCTGCAAAATTAACCGTCTCTTTCTCTAAATCAGCCAGTAAATGGTGAGCAATTTTAGACATTCTAATTTCGGTATAACGCATGGCTGCTGGCGAGTCGCCATCCACCGAACCAAAGTTACCTTGTCCATCCACCAGCATATAACGCAATGAAAAAGGCTGAGCCATCCGAACAATAGTGTCATAAACCGCCGTATCCCCGTGCGGGTGATACTTACCGATTACATCCCCGACAATACGAGCCGATTTTTTGTAAGGTTTATTAAAATCATTGCTTAACACATTCATCGCATACAGAACACGACGATGAACGGGCTTTAAGCCATCTCTTACATCAGGAAGTGCTCGTCCCACAATGACGCTCATCGCATAACTGAGGTAAGAACCTTCCATTTCATCTTCTAGCGCAATGGGAATAATTTCACGTGCAAAGTCAGACATTGTTCATCCAGTTTTTTTATTGAAAAGTATTAAGTCCGCCATTATAAACCAAATACCCCCTTTAAAGCGACAATAATAATATTCTCCTCCCCCTAACGATATTTTCATTAAAATGGCTCAGAGAGGCTCTAAAGAAGATATTAATCCCCCCCCTAATTTCTAGAAGGCTCTAGGTCAAAAGGAGAATCCCCTGCGACTCTATTAATTTCACCGATCAAAAAAACACACAACTCCTTGCACCGAAACGTGAAAAATCATGTAAGAATTTAGAGAACATCAAGTTTTAACCTTAAAAGCGGGATTATGGGTATAATCTTCGGAATGTTCCGTTTTAAAATAAAAGCGACCTTTTTAATGACAAGCAGTAACCAAGTTTCTCTAAACCAAAACAATGTTGACCAAACTGAACTGGATAATTTTAATCGACTGTCCAGCACTTGGTGGGATAAAGAGGGCGAATTCAGTGCTCTGCATAAAATAAATCCATATCGCATTGAATTTATTGAAAAATTTACCCCCCTTAATGAGAAACGCATTGTAGACATTGGCTGTGGTGGCGGTATTTTATCCGAAGCCTTAGCCCAAAAAGGAGCACAAGTTACAGGCATTGACCTTGCGAAAGAAGTTTTAACCGTGGCTAAATTACACAGTCTGGACAGTGGTGTTAAAGTCGATTATCAACTGGTTTCTGCTGAACAATACGCACAACAACATGCACAACAACATGATATTGTGACCTGCATGGAAATGCTGGAACACGTTCCCGACCCTCAGTCCATTATTCAAGCCGCTGCCGACTGTGCCAAACCTGGTGGCTGGATTTTTTTCTCCACGCTGAATCGAAACTATAAATCCTATCTGCTTGCCATCGTTGCTGCCGAACACCTGTTAAACCTTGTCCCCAAAGGCACGCACACTCACGAAAAATTCATCACCCCTGCCGAAATGGATGCCATGGCACGTCAAGCAAACTTATATTTACGTGACAGTGCGGGTATTGAGTTCAACCCTCTACTAAACCAATATGGGTTAAGTGATAATGTGGACGTAAACTATTTACTCGCCTATCAAAAAGGGGTGTAATCACGTGTCGATTGATTGTATTTTATTTGACTTAGACGGCACACTGCTCGACACCTCTTACGACTTTGCTTACGCTCTTAACCAAACTTGCCGAGATTTTAATTCCCCCCCCCTTCGCTATCAAGCACTACGACAAATTGTCTCTCAAGGTGGTTTAGCTATGATACAACTTGCCTTTCCACAGCTTAAAGGTGAAGAACTCGAAAGCAGAAAGCAACACTTTTTAACCCTCTATTTTGAAAACATCGATCACCACACCCATATTTTTTCGGGCTTAGAAAGTGGTTTGCAGGTATTAGCCGAACAACAAATCCCTTGGGGCATTGTCACGAATAAACCGACTTGGTTAACCGAAAAACTGCTGAAAAACATCCACTTTCCAAGTCCGCCAAATAGCGTGGTGTGTGGTGATACCTTAACTGTGAGTAAACCCGATCCAGCCCCGCTTTACCTTGCCGCAAAACAATGCCATATTGATGCTAAGAACTGCCTGTATATTGGAGACCATCGACGAGATATTGAAGCGGGAATGAATGCTGGAATGCAAACCGCAGGCGCCATGTTTGGCTATTTAACCGACGACGATTATGACAACCCATGGCCAACAAAGTTATTTTTTGAAACGCCTTATGAGATGAGTCAATACTTTCAACACACTTTTTCTAAATGAGAAAACCGCTATGCAAACTTATTTAATTACGGGTGCCGCTCAAGGGCTCGGAAAATCCCTAACCACACAATTGGTTCAACAAGGGCATCAAGTTATCTTACTGGATAAGAACCTGAAAGCACTTAATGCGCTTTACGATGAGTTGGATTCGCCACTTACCTCACTGTATCCAATGGATTTATTAGGCGCGACGCTTAATGACTATGAAGCGTTACAAGAGAACTTACAACAAGAGTTTGGGTTTTTAAATGGCGTCATTTTAAACGCCGCCATACTTCCCGCCTTTACTCAAATAGACCAATTTGATTGTCAGCAGTGGTATGAAATTATTCAAACCAATTTAAACGCAAACGTTCATCTGATTCAAAACACGCTGCCTCTATTAATGAATGCGACAGGGGGGGGGAAATTATTAGCGGTACTGGATGAAAGCGTTAAAAAACACCCTGCTTATTACGGTGCTTACGGTGTTTCCAAAGCGGGACTTGAACAACTCATGATTACGCTTGCCGAAGAACAGACTCACAGTGAAATTGATGTCTATACCGCCCTACTTGAACCCTTTGCCACCTCAAACAGAGGGCGACTTTTTCCAGGAGAAAATCCGATGAAACTGCCCATGCCAGACGATATCGCGCAACGTATTTTAGCGCAACTGCTGGAAAACAAAGCGCACCCAAGTGTTCAGGCACTGTAAATAAAAAACAAGTAACGACAAAGCCCATTAAAAAATAGGCTTTTTATACCCTACTTTCTGGCTCTGGATTTTGAACGTTTTTTCTTTTTAATAATGGACGTACGTTGGTGCTCGTCATCAGGAAAGACACGCCCTAGCTCCAAGCACTTAAAAATATGATTAAACACCAATCCAGGCCGTCCTTTTCTTTTTCCTGAACGAAAATAGGAATGGCCTTTTAAATCATACTCATTATTTATATCATCACAATCAACGCTATACACATTCCTAGGTGTTTTACGCATGTTCTCAGGCCCCGTATGACCTAAACGGCGTGAAGCAATTTTATTTTTTAAATTAAACGCTTTACTGGATCGCAATGCCAAATCATCAGAGGCATGGTAAACCACCACGTTTCGAGATGCATGGCAAATTAACTCCCCCCTCTCACCCTTCTCTAATGACTCATTCACCACATCGGCCGCGACCAAAAAAGCATTTCTAAAAATCATCGGAACACCGTCTGCTAAATCGTATTTATTCCATGCTGATAACGTTTCCCTCAACACCCTATTGCCCATCGAGTGTGCCAAAACATTAAGCCGCTTTAAACACGGTTCATCATCATTCTTATCCTGCAAACGTCGCCAGACCAAAAACTTTTCAAGTACTCGAGAAAAAGAGAACGCACTTTGATCTGCCGATTTCTGATCATCCCAATAATCCTTAATCAAGCCAAAATCATTATCACAAGGCCAAACCAAAGGAACCACCAATACCTCGTTCTCTTTCTTTTTATCACACAGCATTTGAAGCTCACGAGAGGCTGAAAATACATCCTCTGGTGTATTTGAAAAGCCATGAATGTAAATCAATATTTGTCGATAATCAGAGTCCTTAAGCCGTTGCAAAAAGGCTTGACTACCAATCTCAGTATTTTTATTTTTACCTGTATTTTCACAAAAAAAGACCGAATTACTGGCCGCATTATTATCCAAAGCAAATTTAAAATCACGACCCACTTTGGTCAAAATACTCTGCTCAGGAAAACGATTCGTAATAAAAATCATAAACACACCTCTCATTTATTGCGCTACGCAGACAAAGCGTAAATAAAACAACTTATTTACTACTCGTTATTCTACTGCTTAACTACGAAAAAGGTGCATAAAATAACTTACGACATGAGAAATAAATGATTTGTGCTATTTTAGCTTGTAAAAATAGGGGGGGAAATAATTCCATAGATGGATTTATTAGATCTTTACAGGCGGTTTTAATTTAGATAATCGTTTAAAAATAAGGGAGAATTAGACCTCAGAATTTATCCCCCCTACGGAATATCAGATCAAACCGCTGCCGTAAACAGCTTAGGTGCAGAGTGTAACAAGGCTTTGGTGTATTCGTGTTGTGGCGCGTGCATAACTTGTTCTACAGCACCCTGTTCAACAATTTTTCCCTCTTTCATGACGGCCACTTCATGTGCAATAGAGGGAATAATGGAGAGATCGTGGGTGATGAATAAAAAAGAGAGGTGGTATTTTTGTTGCAATGATTCTAATAAATTTAAAACTTGCGCTCGCACGGTGACATCCAGCGCACTGGTCGGTTCATCACAAATAATCAACTCAGGCTCTACAGCGAGTGCTCTGGCAATACCGATGCGTTGACGTTGCCCACCTGAAAATTCATGGGGGTAGCGCGTTTTATGCTCAGGCAGTAAGCCCACTTGCTCTAATAGTTCTTCAATGCGTTGGTCTTGGTCGGCTTTGTTGCTCGACCCCACTTTTAGGCTCACCATGCCTTCTCGAATAATGTCATTAATGGTCATGCGTGGGTTGAGAGCAGAGAATGGGTCTTGAAAGATAACCTGTACTTTCTTGCGAAAAGGCTTCATCTGTTTTTCGGTGAGGCGAGTTAAATCAACGGTATTTTTAACGTCGATTTTAGACGCACTTTCGTCAGAGGTTAAGTTTGAAAAATTGACAGAACCCGAGGTGCTGTCCACTAATTTTAAGATGGCTTGACCAATGGTACTTTTGCCACTGCCTGATTCGCCCACTAACGCTAATGTTTGTCCTTTTTTGATTTGTAAGGTCACGCCATCCACGGCTTTTACATAACCTACGGTGCGTTGAAACAAGCCTTTTTTAATGGGAAAATGTACTTTTAAATCGGTTAATTGCAACAGTGTTTTTGAATCGACTTTTGATTTAAAGTGATGACTTGGAATGGCATCTTTTAAGAGTTTTTGAGTGTAAGGGTGTCTTGGATTGCTAAAAAATTCATGTTTCTCTGCCTGCTCAACAATTTCTCCCTGTTGCATGACGGCGACATGATCGGCCATCTCGTTTACCACGCCCATATCGTGGGTAATAAACAGAATGGACAGGCCTCGTTTATCTCGAATGTCTTTGAGCAGTTGCAATACTTGTGCTTGAATGGTCACGTCTAAAGCGGTGGTGGGTTCGTCGGCAATGAGTAAATCGGGTTCGCAGGCCAACGCCATGGCAATCATAACACGTTGTTTTTGCCCCCCCGATAGTTGATGTGGATACCACTCATAACGGGCTTTGGCTTCGGGAAT
>WFNQ01000040.1 GCA_015488565.1 Thiomicrorhabdus sp. | reverse complement strand
TTCTCTCGCTTTGCAATGGATATTCCGACAGAGAGGCGATCGTAAAACAATACGCGGTTAGGAAGGTGCGTCAAAGGATCGTAAAAAGAGAGTTCTTCCAGTTTTTCTTCGGCTTTTTTTTGATCGGATAAATCATTAAAAATGCCCACATAACCTATTGGACACCCTTCATCATCTTTCATCGCATTAATCATTAACCACTTTGGATAGATTTCACCATTTTTTCGTCTATCCCAAACTTCACCACTCCAAGTTCCTTGCTCTTTAATTTGTGTCCACATAGACTGATAAAACCGTCGATCGTGCCGGCCTGATTTAAGTACATTTGGGTTTTTTCCAATCAGCTCTGAACGCTGATACCCTGTAATTTTTTGATACGCATCATTAACATCAACAATCAACCCTTGAGCGTCCGTAAATACCACGGCTTCCGTTGTATTTTCGAATACTTTCTGCGCAAGCCCATATTTTTTTTCTAGCCATTTTACTTGGGTAATATCCGTAAGGATACAACCAATACCCCGCACTTTTCGTTCTGAGGTAAGCCAAGGAAACTTAACCAGCATAAAAATATGCTCTACCCCCTTTAGAGAGAGTTTAATTTCTTTCTCAAAAAAATGCGCCTCTGCCATCACCTTCGTATCTAACTCAGCTATCTCTTCACGAACTTCTAATGGAAAAATCTCTGACTCGAGCTTACCCAGAACCTCTGTCTCACTCAAAGAAAATAAATGGACAAATGCTTGATTCACTCGTACGAACTGGCCCGACAGATCTTTAAAAGCAATCGCTGATGAGGAATGATTTAGGACAGAATCCAGTAAGATAGAATCTACATTAGGCATACTACGTTCTAATAAATCCATACAGCTTCCATCCTAAAAATGATTAAAACACTCATGCTATGATACCTGTATTCTATATTCAATATTAAGGTTTAATGATGCATTTTCACCAAATATCCTTACTTAGTCTATGTCTTTTTTTAATGACCTTATCTGGTTGTTCATCTTATGGTACCGTGCACAACCAAAAACAAAATACATCCAACCATGTCGAAGCAATAGAATACTCTATTTCAGCTAAATTAAAATCTCGTTCTCGTGGCAATATTGCACTGGCTCTAGCGTTCTCTGGCGGTGGAACTAGAGCGGCCGCTTTTGCCTATGGAGTATTACAAGAACTAGAACAGACCATCATTTCTCAAAAAAACCAACACTACAGTTTAATTGATGAAGTTGATATTATCAGTGCCGTATCAGGCGGAAGCTTTATTGCCGCCTACTACGGTTTACACGGTAAAAAAACCTTTAAAAAATTTAAAAAAGCGATGCTACAACAAAATATTGAAGATACGATTATTTCTGGCATTCTCAGTCCATTTAGTTGGTTTTTAACCACTGGACGAACAGAAATTGCTATTCAAATATATAATAACACCCTGTTTAAAAACGCCACTTTTAAAGACCTTAACCAACCAAATCGTCCACTTATATTAATCAATGCATCTGATCTGGGCAATGGCGTACGTTTTTCATTTGTCCAAGAGTACTTTACCCTTATTTGCTCTGACATTAATAATTATTCCATTGCTCGTGCAGTGGCGGCCTCTGCCGCTGTGCCCATTGCCTTTAATCCTGTTATTATCCAAAACTTTCAACCCTGCAATAATAACGCACAACAAAAACTACAACAGGCCAGTCTATACACTCTAAAAAATAACGAACTCAAGCAAGCTACCGATGGACTAAATAGCTATCTCAACACAACATACTCTTACTTACACCTCGTGGACGGCGGCATTACCGACAATTTAGGACTGCGTGCGATCTATGAAGCCGTAGAGCTCTCTGGTAGTGCAATCCAATTTTTAAACCGTATTGGCAAAGCACCCACTAAATGGTTAGCCGTAATTTCTGTCGATGCCTCGACACAGTCCTTACCTGCCTTTCGTCTCTCGAATAAAATGCCCAGCATCAAGGAGAGCATTGATGCCATGACAGATATTCAAATTCACCGCTACAATGCCAGTACACTCAACCTATTTTCAAAGGCCCTAACAAAATGGAGTAGCGAGCTGTCTACACCACAACATCAAGTTACTCCATTTTTTATTAAGCTCAACTTCAACCAATTCAGCACCTCCGAACAGCGCATGGCATTTAATTTAATCCCGACCAGTTTATCGCTGAGCGAATCAGAAATAACCCAATTAATCCATGCTGGTCGCTCCCTTTTAAAAAACAATCCTACATTTCAAAACTTGCTATTACAACTCCGTTCAGAAGAATTATAGACATCAAAAAACCCCAATTAAGGGGCTTTTAGGTGTATTAAGAATATAACTTTACACTATAGCATCAAGTGTATTTTAAAACGGTACATCATCATCGTCAAAATCATTCGGTGCATACGCGGGTGCTTTTTGGGGTGAAGGTGATTGGCCTTGCCCCCCCATATTTTGCCCCATAGGATTCACTGGCGCGGAACCTTGCTGCATAGATGCGGCTTGGTTACGTGGTTGAAATTGATTTTGTTGTGGTGTTTGATTCCCCCCTCCTTGATCAAAAGAAGTGTCTCCACCACTCGCACGATTGCCTCCTCCCAACATTTGCATCGTACCATCAAAACCACTCAATACAACTTCCGTGGTATAGCGATCTTGACCATTTTGGTCTTGCCATTTACGGGTTTGTAACTTTCCTTCGAGGTAGACTTGAGAGCCTTTTCTTAGGTACTGCCCTGCAATCTCTGCTAGTTTTCCAAAAATAGAAACGCGATGCCACTCTGTTTTTTGTTGTTTTTGTCCCGTGTTTTTATCATTCCACTCTTCACTGGTTGCCACACTCAAATTGACAATGGCATTACCATTGGCCGCATACTTAACTTCTGGATCGGCACCCAAAGTGCCCACTAAGATAACTTTATTAATACCACGCATATAATATTTCTCTCTTTTTTATAACGACTCAGCTTGACCATCTGAGCCGTTACTTTTTTTAAGTTCGGTAAGACTATCGGCTCTGTTCAATGTAGTCAATTAAAGCCGCTTCATTCACTATTTTTCGGTCCACTTTAAAATAGGCTCGCTGTTCATCAACTAACACAACGGCTTCGTACACCCCCTCATAAGAGAGTAATTTTTGCTCAATGTCTTTAACATTGCTTGGGTCTATTTTCCCTAATGGAACCGATGCGATACTTAATGGCAACGGATTTTCCATCGTCATGGCAGCAATCAACCAAATTGCACCAATTACTGCGGTAAAAATAAAAACCCCATTATAGCCGTAATACTGATAAAAATAACCTCCTAACACTCCCCCAACCGCAGCACCTAAAAACTGACTGGTTGAGTAAATACCACTGGCGGTTCCTTTTTTATCGGCGGGTGATAGCTTTACCACCAATGAAGGTAAAGAAGCTTCAAGTAGGTTAAACGCCGTAAAAAAGATCAGCAATAGAATAAACAGAGACCAAAAGGTATTTTCAATACCTGCAAAGCCTAACTGAACCAACATAATGGTCGCAACCGCGCCTACAAACATATGCTTCATGCGCCCACGGCTTTCTGCCTGAATAATAAAAGGCACCATTAAAGCAAAGGAGAGCAGCATAACGGGTAGGTAGATAATCCAATGGTTTAATACATCTAAACCGGCATTATCTCTTAAGCTTAACGGCAGGACAATAAACATGGCCGTTAGCATGGCATGTAATACAAACACCCCTAAATCGAGCCTTAACAGCTGTTTGTTCTTTAGAATTTCTCTAAACTGACTTGGATCCGCTTGTGCTTCTCGTTGAAACTCCTGTTTTTCAATATTTGGCATGGCAAACTTAACCAGTAACATCCCAGCAATGGCCAGCCCTGCAATGACCCAAAAAATTCCCCTAACACCAAACCAAGACGCTAATACAGGACCAGCTATCAATGATAAAGTAAAAGATAAACCAATGGTGATACCAACAATCGACATCGCTCTTAATCGAAACTGTTCCGTGACTAAATCACCGACAGAAGCCATTAATACTGCAGCGACAGCCCCCATGCCTTGAATAGCTCGTCCTAAAATCATCATCTCCATTGACTCGGCCATTGCACAAATTATAGAGCCAATCATAAAGACGACCATTCCGGCAATAATCAATGGTTTTCGACCATATTTATCAGACAACATGCCATAAGGTATTTGTAAAAAAGCCTGTGTTAGACCGTAAATACCCATAGCAATTCCAATTTGCATCCCTGTAACCCCCGCAAACTCATCTTCTGCAAACAGGGCAAATACAGGAAAAATCATAAACAATCCCAGCATTCGAGTCGAAAAAATACCCGCAATGGAAAACGCTGCTCGGCGCTCTACAGGACTCATGGCATGAGGTTCAGGAATAGACATAATGGTAATAAATCCTACAAGTGCATTATCTAACTCAAGTTCGAGCATTTAGATAAAATTAGTTCAAAAAAACGAAACGCTAAATTATAACACTCCTAATTAAAGTGCTACGTTATAATCAAATGAATCTTTTAGATAGTCAAGGCGCTAACAATGTTATATTTTTCCTCCCCCCTATCAATTAAGACGTTAATGACAATATTATTGCTCTGCTTAGCCAGCATCACCACGCCTATTTTAGCCAATCAAAATTTTCTCCCCCCCCCAGCAAATGAATACAATCATCAAGCCATCGGAAATAAAGTTTATTTTTCTATTTCGGAATCTCAAAAAATGGACAATGATACTTTAACCATTACGTTAAACGCATCAGCACAGGCTCGCTCTGCTAATGTGGTCATGGAGAAAATAAATCGCAAAATGCAGACGGCCATTGCTTCTTTGAAAGCCTATCCCGAAATAAAGGTCAAAACGTCTCAATACCAAGTTCACCCTATTTATAATAAAGGGGAAACGATTAAAAACTGGCGCGGTAGCCAGTCATTGATCATCACTCTCGATGCTCAATCAAAACAACTTAACGTACTTTCCAAACTACAAGAACAACTTACCTATCAATCCATGAAATTTAACATCTCCGCTAAACAGAAACAAAAAGCCATACAACAACTCACCCTCATCGCTCTGAAAACCTTTCAACAACAAGCCAAAGTCATTGCTAATGCATTTGACGTATCAAACTATCAACTGCTCGAAACTCGAATTAACACTCCCCACTCTCAAGCTAGAACACAAAATATAAACTTTACAAGCCGAATGGTCATGGCAGAAAGCATGACGGCTCCTGCTATTAAATCAGGTCAAAGCACGCTCACCGTGAATGTATCGGGCATCTTATTACTCCCTCAAACCAGCTTTGAATAAGCTAGCCTCTAAATACTTAACTTAAACTAAGTTGTTATAATATCCCCCTTTAATTTTAGATTAACGGGCAAGGCATGTTAGAAAACATTATTATCCAAGGGGCACGTACACACAACTTAAAAAACATTGATGTCACCCTGCCTCGTGATAAGTTAATTGTTATCACTGGACTTTCGGGCTCGGGAAAATCTTCCCTTGCATTTGATACCATCTATGCTGAAGGGCAGCGTCGTTATGTTGAGTCTCTTTCAGCCTATGCCCGCCAGTTTTTATCTATTATGGAAAAACCGGATCTTGATCATATCGAAGGACTCTCACCTGCGATTTCGATTGAACAAAAATCCACTTCTCATAATCCACGCTCTACCGTTGGAACCGTGACCGAAATTTATGACTATCTACGTTTATTATTTGCTCGTGCAGGAACGCCTCGCTGTCCACGGCACGGTAGCGACCTAGAAGCACAAACCGTCAGTCAAATGGTTGACCGTACGCTCTCCCTGCCAGAAGGAACCAAGTGCTTATTAATTGCTCCCATTGTTCGTAGTAAAAAAGGAGAGCATGTTCATCTATTAGAAGAGCTTCAAGCTCAAGGGTTTATTCGAGCTCGTATTAATGGCCAAGTATGTGAATTAGATGGCAGCATACAACTTGAGAAAAATAAAAAACACACCATTGATGTCGTTGTTGATCGCTTTAAAGTCCGTCCTGATTTAAAACAGCGTTTAGCCGAATCTTTTGAAACGGCTTTACGTTTAGCAGAAGGGGTTGCACAAGTGCTTCCCATGGATGAACAAGATGACTTTGAACTACTCTTTTCTGAAAAATTTTCATGCCCTCAATGTGGTTACAGTGTCTCGGAATTAGAACCTCGAATTTTTTCATTCAACAACCCTCATGGCGCTTGTCCAACCTGTGATGGACTGGGTTTAAAAGAGACCTTTATTCCTGAACGAGTTATTACCCATCCAGAACTCAGTTTAGCTGGTGGGGTGATTCGAGGCTGGGATCGCCGCCATAAATATTATTATGATCTTTTAAAATCCGTCGCTAACTATTATCAATTTGATACCGAAACACCATGGCAAAATCTAACCCCAGAACAACAAAAAATTATTTTATTTGGCTCTGGAAAAGAGAAGCTACCACTGCCTCATGGCAAATACAGTGATGTTCGACGTTTTGAAGGGGTTATTCCAAATATGGAGCGTCGCTTTGCTGAAACGGAAAGCAAAACGGTTCGAGATGAATTGGATAAGTACCGAATTAGTCAACCTTGCTCCAATTGCCATGGGGCTCGATTAAATGAAACAGCACGTCATGTTTTTGTCGATGATCGCTCTCTACCCTCCTTAACGGCACTACCCATAGGAGAGTTACATGAAATCTTTAGCCACCTTTTTCTAGAAGGCGCAAAAGGGAAAGTTGCCAGTAAAATCGTAAAAGAGGTACATGATCGCCTGACCTTTTTAGTTAATGTCGGATTGAACTACTTATCCTTAAACCGAAGTGCCGATACGCTATCGGGCGGAGAAGCACAACGTATTCGTCTAGCCAGTCAAATTGGCGCGGGATTAGTAGGGGTCATGTATGTACTGGATGAACCCTCAATAGGCCTTCATCAACGTGATAACGACCGACTATTATCCACATTAATTCACCTACGCGACTTAGGCAATACGGTGATTGTGGTTGAACACGATGAAGATGCCATTCGTGCTGCCGATCATGTATTGGATATTGGTCCTGGTGCGGGCATACATGGCGGACGAATTATGTCTCAAGGAACGCCTGAATTTGTCGCCGCAGACCCCAATTCTTTAACGGGACAATACTTAAGTGGCAAACGAAAAATTGCCGTGCCAACAAAACGATTAACCCCACAAAAAGATAAGTGGCTGACGATTAAAGGTGCTCGTGGTAACAACCTTAAGAATGTAACACTCAAAATACCCGCAGGATTACTCTCCTGTATTACGGGGGTATCTGGGTCTGGAAAATCAACATTAATTAATGGAACACTCTCTAAAATTGCGGCGAATCAGCTCAACAAGGCCATGCACACACCTGCTGAACACTCTTCAGTAGAAGGCATGGAACATTTTGATAAATCCGTCAATATAGACCAAAGCGCGATTGGAAGAACGCCACGCTCGAACCCTGCAACCTATACAGGCTTGTTTACACCCATTAGAGAGTTACTATCAGCCACGCCTGAATCTCGTGCTCGTGGTTATACTCCAGGGAGATTCAGCTTTAATGTTAAAGGAGGACGCTGTGAAGCATGCCAAGGAGACGGTGTTTTAAAAGTAGAAATGCACTTCTTACCCGACGTCTATGTCGCTTGTGATGCCTGCCAAGGCGCACGCTACAATCGTGAAACGTTACAAATTCAATATAAAGGCAAAAATATTCATCAAATTTTGGATATGACTATTGAAGATGCTCGTGCTTTTTTTGATGTTATTCCGGTCATTTCTCGTAAACTGCAAATGCTTATAGACGTAGGGCTCGGATATATAAAACTAGGACAGAGTGCCACCACTCTTTCTGGTGGAGAAGCACAAAGGGTTAAGCTGGCAAAAGAGCTTTCAAAACGAGATACCGGCAATACCCTCTATATTCTTGATGAACCGACAACAGGATTGCACTTTCATGACATCGAACTACTTCTTAAAGTGATCGGTTATTTACGAGATCAAGGTAACACCATCGTAATCATTGAGCACAATCTTGATGTCATCAAAACGGCTGACTGGGTGGTTGATCTAGGGCCTGAAGGAGGATCTTTAGGGGGAGAAATTATTGCAACAGGCTCACCTGAGGAAATTGCCAGTAATACAAAGTCGCATACAGGCCACTACCTTAAAAAACTACTCCCCTAAAAATAAGTTATTATTCGTATCTATTAAAAAAAACCTGCACTAAGACTAGGGATATTGAGCAATATCAATTTTTTTTTAGCGTATTTATGCATAATGCAATGAAAAAATACAAACAGCTAACCAATATCTCTTTAGGTTTTTTAAAAAATGATTACATCACACGCCATTAAAACAATCATATTAAGCGCTTTAATCCTTTTTTCTTCAGCAAGCCATGCCGTAACAGAGGCAAACCTTAACCAGTGGCAAGATAAAAAGTATATTCAAAGTGCTTTTAATGAAATTGCACTTAAAAGTGAATATCGTTCGACTCAACAACGTGTTTTGAAATGGAAAGAACCAATTCGGTATGAATTTGTCTACCATAATATAAAGGCCAATCCTCTTATTGAGCGACTGTTTGATGCACACCTCAATCACTTACAAAATATCACAGGGCACTCCATTCAACCTCATAAAGCACACCATCAAGGCAAAGCAAATTTATCCATCCACCTAACACCTGATGCAAACTACGGCCAAGTAATAAAGTCTGTTGCGGGAAACCAAGTAAAACATATGGCGCAAAGAAGCCATTGCATGGCTAGCCTTAATAAAAACAAAGAAAATGCCATTGTTAAAGCACAAGTCATTTTACCTGTTGATCATGTGTTTAGCAGAGGACTACTCATTACCTGTATTGTTGAAGAAACCACTCAAATACTCGGACTGCCTAATGATTCTAACTGGGTAAACCCAAGCATTGCAAACGATGCCAGTAAAATTGAATTATTAACAGGACTGGACTACCTTTTATTAAAGATTTTATACGATAAAAGTCTTCAAGCAGGTGCTCCTTTTCCAGAAAATCAGAAAACAATTCAACAAGTCATTAAAAAATTAGAGTCCAATGGAGAGATCAAGCATGCAAGTAAAACAATTAATCAGACTGGGCTTTTTCCTATACTTAACTAGTCAAAGTAAAGATGCTATCTCCCATTAAATATAACGAAACAAGCCCTGTAAATACTCTAAAAAAACAGCAAAGCATCAACCGATTTACTGGTTTAAATTATGACTCTATGTTGATTAATTGCAAGGCTGATGCCCATCAGCTGGATTTTTTGGGGGGATTACACAAGCTATTTATTTAGGCTGGGCTAATAATGAAATCACTTTTCCGGCAAGCATTAAACCAAAAATACCTGGCATGTAACTAGCGGTACCATTCACCACTCGACCTCGTGCTCCCTCTATCGCCTCCATTGGACCTGGTGCATTTGGTACTTCCGTTGAAAAAACAGTTAGTAAACCTTTTTTGATTCCCTGTTTTTTAAGCCTTTGACGCATATTCCGAGCAAGCGCACAACCATGGGTCTTAGAAATATCCGCCAACACAATTTTAGATGGGTCAATTCGTCTACCTGCACCCATACTAGAAACAACCGGAAGACCTTTTTTTAAAGCCGTTGCCACCAAAGCAACCTTACAGTTCAAACTATCAATCGCATCCACGACAAAGTCATAAGGGTGGGATAAAATATGATCCATATCTTCTGGACGAATAAACTGATAAGAGACATCTACCTTACAATCAGGATTAATCTCTAAAATACGAGCCTTCATAACATCTACTTTTTTCAAACCAATTGTAGAGTCTAAAGCGACTAATTGACGATTCTTATTCGAGCCACTTACTTGATCATGGTCTAACAATGTAATAAAGCCCACACCAGCTCTTGCTAAAGCCTCAGCAACAAAACCTCCCACGCCGCCAATTCCTGCAACCAACACATGTGACTGCTGTAAGTTTAAAAGCCCACCCTCTTCAAATACAAGTAAGCTGCGCTCAAACAAAGGATTATTAACAATCAAGTCATTTGCCATCTAAAATTCCATTTAAATTAAAAATTTTTTGTGCATTCAAGGAGGTTTTATCTACAACCTCTTCCAACGAACAATTTAAAAGAGAGGCTATTTTCCCAGCCACTAAAATAATATCACTCAAGAAAGGTTCTTTTAAGTTCTTTATTTTAACATGAGGAAAATCCGTCTCTAAAACTAAATGCTTTAAACCAAAATACCTGACTAATTCATGGTAACGGCATGCATTTTCTCTTATGACAACCCCATTAATACCAATTTTAAACCCTAAATCAATATAAGAGCGAGCCAACTCTTTACTCGCACCTAAACCATGAATGACACCCCGCACAGTAATATTAGATAATATATCCAACATCTCGTTATGCGCTTTTCTTACATGGAGTGAAGCGGGCAAATCAAATCGCTTTGCTAAAAGAAGTTGTTCTGTAAGAAGCTCAAGCTGCAATGTTTTATTTTTTTTATAAGGCAAAGTAAAATCTAAACCAACCTCCCCTAAGGCAACAATTGATTCACCTACAAACAACTTTTCAAGTAATGCTAAGCTTTTAAAATCACTATTTTGAACATAGTAAGGATGAATCCCTAATGCACAATAGACTCTTTTAAACTCCTTGGAAAGCTCTAACTGTGTTAGCCAATCTAAAGGAGACGTTGACATGCTAATAAAAAAAGCATCGAACTCTAAGTGTTTTTTTCTATTTAATAAATAAGGAAAGCAAGAAGGGGGAGAGAAAAGAAGAGAGTCTAAATGACAATGAGTATCAATAATCATAATTAAATTTTAGAAAAAATCATCTAGATAAAAATAAAAAAGCCAGCAAAAGCTGGCTTTTTTATTCGCTGATTACTCAGCCGCTTCTATCGAATCGGTAACCGGACGGTCAACCAACTCAACAATAGCCATTGGTGCATTATCACCAGGACGGAAACCGCATTTTAAAATACGAATATACCCACCTGGACGAGCTTGGTAGCGAGGACCAAGCTCCGTAAATAATTTTGCAACCGCTGCCTTATCACCTAATCGAGCAAAAGCAGTACGGCGGTTATGTACACTGTCTACTTTAGCTAAAGTAATCAATGGCTCAGCAACTCCGCGAAGTTCCTTTGCCTTAGCAACCGTAGTACGAATCACTTCATGATCGATAAGTGAAGCAGACATGTTTTTAAACATTGCCTTACGGTGCGAGCTGTTACGGTTTAACTTACGACCTGTTTTACCATGACGCATGATAGCTTCCTTATTTTATGCTGACTCTTTACTCACCAAGCTTGCTGGTGGCCAGTTATCTAATTTAGTACCTAAGCTCAAACCTCTTTGAGCAAGAACATCTTTAATTTCTTGCAAAGACTTTTTACCTAAGTTTGGAGTTTTCAGTAAGTGAGGTTCTGCTCTCTGTACCAAATCACCAATATAATAAATTTGCTCTGCTTTCAAGCAGTTTGCTGAACGCACAGTCAACTCTAAGTCATCGACAGGTTGTAAGAAGATAGGATCAAACTCATTATCTTCTTCCTCTGGAGCAACCACTTCTTTATGCTTAAGATCAACAAAAGCATTAAGTTGATAATGAAGAACCGTTGCTGCCTTTTTAATAGCATCTTCTGGGTCTAAAGTACCATCCGTTACAACATCAATAATTAACTTATCTAAATCTGAACGTTGCTCAACACGTGCATTTTGAACTTCATAGCTTACTGTATGAACAGGGCTAAAACTCGCATCTAAACGAAGAATGCCAACTTGTGAGTCATCCTCTGATCTTACCGAAGCTTGATATCCCATTCCTGACTGAACTTTCAAAGTCATATTTAACTCTGCATCTTCAGCAAGGTGTGCAATAACAAGATCTGGATTTGCGATTTCAACATCGTGGTTTAATACAATATCAGAAGCACGCACAACCGCAGGACCCTTTTTATTAAGGGTCAACTCTGCACTGTCTGTCGCATTAAGTTTTACAGCAACTTCCTTGAGGTTTAAAAGAATTTCTAAAACATCTTCTCTTACCCCTTCAATAGAAGAATACTCATGTAAAACTCCTTCAATTTGGGCTTGTACAATAGCCCCACCAGGCATAGAGGATAATAAAATACGTCGAAGAGCATTCCCTAGCGTATGTCCAAAACCACGTTCAAGTGGCTCCAAAGTAACACGACTATGAAAGTCATTCTTACGTTGTATATCAACTAAACGAGGCGTTAACAACTGTTCTAACATCTCTTGCATTAGAGGTTATCTCCGTATCAAATTTTACTTAGAGTAAAGCTCAACAATTAAGTTTTCTGAGATATCAGAAGAAAGATCTGTGCGATCTGGAGCATTCTTAAATGTTCCTTCAAACGCAGATTTATTTACTTCAACCCAACTAACAGTACCTGCTTGAGCATGCAAATCCAGTGCTGTCGCAATACGTGTTTGGTTGCGAGATTTCTCTCTAATAGCAACAACATCACCAGCACCAACTTCATAAGAAGGTATGTTAACTGATTTGCCGTTTACTAAGATTGATTTGTGAGATACCAACTGACGAGCCTCTGCTCTTGTTGATGCAAATCCCATTCGATATACAACATTATCTAAACGACTTTCAAGAATTTGCAACAAGTTAACACCTGTTGAACCTTTGCGTCGATCAGCTTCTTTGTAATAAAGACGAAATTTTTTCTCTAGCACGCCATATATACGACGAACTTTTTGTTTTTCACGAAGCTGTAAGCCGTATTCTGTTACGCGCTTACGACCTGCACCGTGTTGTCCTGGTAACTGATCAATTTTACATTTTGAATCGATGCTACGAACACCACTTTTCAAAAAAAGATCAGTCCCTTCACGACGGGCAAGTTTACACTTTGGACCAATATATCTAGCCATGATTACCTCAAATATTAAACGCGACGTTTCTTAGGTGGACGGCAACCATTATGAGGAATCGGTGTTACATCAGAAATTGATATAATTTTGAATCCTGCACTATTTAAGCCACGAACTGCTGAGTCACGTCCAGGACCAGGGCCCTTTACCATAACTTCTAAGTTTTTGACACCATAGTCGTGCGCCATTTGACCACATCGTTCAGCAGCAACCTGTGCAGCAAAAGGTGTACTTTTTCGTGAACCACGGAATCCGCTTCCACCTGAAGTAGCCCAGCACAAGGCATTACCCTGACGATCTGTAATAGTAACGATTGTGTTATTAAAACTAGCATGTACATGCGCTACTGCGTCTGTAACTACTTGTTTTACTTTCTTTTTAACACGCGAACTTGCTTTAGCCATATTTATTCTCGCAGTTATGCATTATCGCTTAATAGGTCGCACAGGACCTTTACGAGTACGTGCATTAGTTTTGGTACGTTGCCCTCGAAGAGGCAAACTACGACGATGACGAATTCCTCGATAACATCCCATGTCCATTAAACGCTTAATGTTCATAGATACTTCACGACGAAGATCACCTTCTATCTTAAATTTTGTCACTTCTGAACGAAGTGATTCTAACTGCTCTTCAGTTAGTTCTCGAACCTTGGTTGATGGATTCAAATCAGCAGCTGCACAAATAGCTTTTGCTGTAGTTGAACCAACTCCGTAGATCGAAGTCAAGCCGATAACAATATGTTTGTTAACGGGAATGTTTACGCCGGCAATACGTGCCATAATGCGCTCCCTTTAATCCGTCTACTGAAAAGCGAGGATTATACTCGCCTTTCAAATAAAATACTAGAACAATAACTTTATTTAAGTTATTTACTCTTGAGTTTTGATTTTTTCATCATGCTTTCATACTGGCTAGACTGCATTTGAGCCTGAACTGAAGTCATAAAATCCATCGTAACAATGACTATGATCAACAGTGATGTACCACCAAAATAGAATGGAACATTCCAGTAAAGAATTAAGAACTCAGGCAACAAGCAGACGGCTGTAATATAAATTGCACCCGCTAACGTTAAACGACCCATAATACCATCGATATGACGTGCTGTTTGAGCCCCTGGTCTAATTCCTGGTAAATAAGCACCCGACTTTCTTAAATTATCCGCTGTTTCACTTGGGTTAAATATAATCGCTGTATAAAAAAAGCAGAAAAATATTATTGCCAAAGCATATAACAGAACATACAACGGCTGACCTGGAGAGATTGTCGTTGCAATATCAGCTAACCAACCCATTCCTTCTGCAGAACCAAACCACCCTCCTAAAGTAGCAGGGAAAAGGATGATACTTGAAGCAAAGATTGGTGGAATAACACCTGCCATATTTAACTTTAACGGCAAATGAGACTCTTGACCACCATATAACTTACGCCCTCGCATTTTTTGAGCATAGTGAACAGGTATTCTACGCTGTCCACGCTCCACAAAAACAACAAAAGCAATCACTGCAAAGACAAGCGCCAACAGAATAAAGACTGTAATCGCATGCAAGGCACCTGTGTTAACCTGCTCAAAAGTACCACCCAATGCAGAAGGAAGACCCGCTACGATTCCAGCAAAAATAATGATTGAAATACCATTACCAATACCACGCTCTGTAATCTGCTCTCCTAACCACATCAAGAAAATAGTACCTGATACAAGTGTCACAACAGCTGTTATCTTAAATAACAGCCCAGGGTCAATCACGACAGGCATTCCATTAATGTTTTGGGACTCTAGTGCAATCGCCACACCCAACCCTTGAAAGGTGGCCAAAACGACCGTACCCATTCGAGTATATTGAGTAATTTTTCGCCGACCTTGCTCTCCGTCTTTTTTCAATTGCTCTAATGTTGGAGATACTACTGTTAATAACTGCATAATAATCGATGCAGAAATATACGGCATAATTCCTAAAGCAAAAATAGATAGACGCTCAAGCGCACCACCTGAGAACATGTTAAACATGTCTAAAATAGTACCCTTCTGCTGTTCAAACATCGCAGCCAACGCAATCGGATCAATCGATGGAACCGGAATGTGCGTTCCCAATCTAAAAACAATTATCGCCCCAAGAACGAATAAAATTTTACTCTTTAAATCACTCATACCCGCTGATGCCGTTGAACTATTCATATTTTAAGCTTCTACAGTGCCGCCAACTGCTTCAATCGCCGCTTTCGCGCCTGCAGTAGCTTTAATTCCAGATAATTTAACAGCTTTAGTCAATTCGCCAGACTTAACAACCTTAACAACTTTGATTTTCTCACCAATAATATCGGCTGCTTTCAAAGAGGCTAAATCTATTACTTCTGCATCAATCTTAACTAAAACATCAAGGCGAATTTCCGTTGCATAAGCTGACTTTCTTGATGAAAAACCAACTTTAGGCAATCTTTTTTGAAGAGGCATTTGCCCCCCTTCAAAACCGACTTTAGGCATTCCGCCAGAACGAGACTTTTGACCTTTATGACCACGACCACCCATCTTACCCCAGCCAGAACCCTGACCACGTCCAACACGTTTTCTTACAGAGGTTGAACCCTCTGCTGGTTTTAGAGTATTAAGTTGCATATTATGCTTCCTCTACCTTAAGCAAATAGGAAACCTTATTAATCATCCCTCTGTTTTCAGGAGTATCAATAACGCTAACTGTTTGGTGCATCTTTCTTAAGCCAAGACCAGATACACATGCTCTGTGCGCTGGTAAACGACCAATTGTGCTCTTTACCAAAGTCACTGTGACATATTTTTTATCTGACATATTACTCACCTAAAATTTGTTCGACAGTTTTGCCGCGCTTAGCTGCAATATAATCAGGACTCGATATACCAGATAACGCATTCACTGTTGAACGTACAACATTAACAGGACGTGTTGTTCCAATACATTTAGAAAGTACATTCTTAACACCTGCTGCTTCTAACACAGCACGCATTGCACCACCTGCAATAACACCAGTACCTTCAGAAGCAGGAAGCATCACGATATTAACCGCTCCCTGTTTAAAGTTAATTGGGTACTGAATCGTTCCATCATTAAGATGAACGTCTCTCATATTACGTCGGGCTTTTTCCATGGCTTTCTTAATCGCAACAGGTACTTCACTGGCCTTACCACTGCCATAACCTACACGACCATCTCCATCTCCAACGACCGCCAAAGCTGAAAAACCAAATACTCGCCCACCCTTGACCACCTTGGCCACTCGGCGAACATTTACTAGTTTTTCAATCATTCCGTCGTCTTGTAATTCACGTGAAGACATATATTAATCCTTCCTTTAAAATTCAAGACCGTTTTCACGGGCTGAGTCTGCTAATTGTTGGATACGACCATGATACTTAAATCCTGAACGATCAAAAGCAACCGCAGTAACACCAGCTGCTTTTGCTTTTTCAGCTATCGACTTTCCGACAGCAGCAGCAGCCACTTTATTACCAGTATTGCTGATTTCTTTTTTAACGTCCGCTTGAACCGTAGAGCTCGCAGCAATCACCTCTGCGCCATCCGCTGAGATTAACTGAGCATAAATATGCTGAGATGTGCGATGAACACACAATCTTGGCATGTTAAGCTCTGTAATTTTAGCGCGAGTTTTCTTAGCTCTACGAAGACGGGCTGTTTTCTTATTCATATCAACTTCCAGCTTTATTTCTTCTTAGCTT
Source organism: Thiomicrorhabdus sp. (assembly GCA_015488565.1). GTDB lineage: Bacteria > Pseudomonadota > Gammaproteobacteria > Thiomicrospirales > Thiomicrospiraceae > Thiomicrorhabdus. Next base: position 7,970 of record WFNQ01000040.1, on the reverse strand, counting down.
CTTTGCGTAAAATACGCTCATCAGCATACTTAACACCCTTCCCTTTGTAAGGTTCAGGTGGACGATATGCACGAATTTCAGCAGCAACCTGTCCAACAGCTTGCTTATCCGCACCTTTTACAACGATTTCAGTCTGAGATGGTGTCTCAACACTAACCCCTTCAGGCAGTGTATAATCAACTGGATGTGAGAAGCCTAATGTTAAATTAAGTACATTACCAGCAGCTTTCGCACGGTAACCAACACCTACTAACTTAAGTTTTTTCTCATAACCATCTGTAACACCAACAACCATATTGTTGATGATTGAACGAGCAGTACCTGCCTGCGCCCAACCACCAGCTGCACCAGAAACTGGCGAACAAACAACTTGATTATTTTCAGATTTAAACTCTACCGCTTTATTAAAAACCTTAGTTAATGAAGCTTTAGAACTTTTTACAGTGACTTCTGTACCATTAAATGTAATTTCAACACCAGATGGTATGCTCACAGGAGCTTTTGCAATTCTAGACATAATAAACCCCTTATGCTACGTAGCAAACAACTTCACCGCCGATACCCGCTTTACGCGCATCATGGTCAGTCATAATACCTTTTGATGTTGAAATAACAGCGATACCAAGACCACCAATCACTTTAGGTAACTCATCTTTGTTTTTATAAACTCGCAAACCTGGACGGCTCACTCGTTTAATAATGTCAATAACGGGTTTCCCTTCAAAATACTTTAGATCAACTGAAAGCTCAGCTTTTCCACCATTCTCATTAATACTGAATGAAGAAATAAAACCTTCATCATTCAAAACCTTAGCTAATGAAAGCTTTAATTTTGAAGAAGGCATTAATACTTTCGCGTGGCCAGCCATTTGGCCATTACGAATGCGTGTCAACATATCAGCAACTGGATCAGACATACTCATAGATAATTATCCTTACCAACTAGCTTTTCTTAAACCAGGAATATCACCTTGCATCGCCAATTCTCTTAGCATGTTACGTGATAAACCAAACTTTTTATAAACACCGTGCGGGCGACCTGTTAAACGACAACGATTACGCTGACGAACAGGAGATGCATTACGAGGAAGAGCCGCTAGCTTATCCATTGCATCCATTCGCTCTTCATAGCTTTTACTCATATCAACAGATGCTTTTTTTAAAGCATCTCGTTTAATCGCAAATTTAGCCACTACTTTTGCACGTTTCTTTTCGCGTTCAATCATTGATTGCTTAGCCATTAGAAACCTCTCTACTTCTTAAATGGAAAATTAAAGGCTTCTAAAAGAGCTTTCGCTTCATCATTTGAGCTTGCTGTGGTAACAAAATTAATATCCATACCACGGATCTTATCAATCTTTTCAAACTCAATTTCAGGAAAAATGATTTGCTCTTTAATACCTAAATTATAATTCCCACGACCATCAAATGCTTTTGGGTTTACACCACGAAAATCTCTTACACGAGGTAAGGACACATTGATTAGACGATCTAGGAACTCATACATTTTAGCTCCTCTCAGGGTAACCTTGCACCCTAGAGGGTAGCCATCACGCACTTTAAAGCTTGCAACCGATTTACGAGCCAATGTTTTAACTACTTTTTGACCCGAAATCGCTTCCATATCAGAAACTGCGTGATCTAAAACCTTCTTATCACCAATTGCTTCGCCAACACCCATATTGATTGTAATCTTTGTTAGCTTTGGCGCCTGCATTGGTGACTTATAACCAAATTGCTCCATTAGTTTTGAAACAATTTCATCTTTATAAACTGCTTGTAATCTTGCCATTCTTCTACCCTATATTAAGCGTCAATCGCTTTACCAGTAGATTTAAAAAAGCGGATCTTAGAACCACCCTCCACCTTAAAACCGATCTTACCAGCCTTATTTGTTTCAGGATCAACTAAAGCCACATTAGAGGCATCGATCGGCATTTCCTTAGAAAGAATTCCACCTTGCACTCCTGTTTGAGGATTTGCTTTAGTGTGTTTCTTAACAAGATTAATACCGTCGACCAAAACTTTACCATTATCAAGAACAGAAGAAACAGAACCTCGCTTCCCCTTATCTTTACCTGCAATAACGATAACTTCATCACCATTCTTTAAACGATTCATATCTTCTTCCTTATAATACTTCAGGAGCTAAAGAAACTATTTTCATAAATTTCTCATTACGAAGCTCACGAGTTACAGGGCCGAAGATACGCGTTCCAACTGGCTCAAGCTTTGCATTAAGAATTACAGCTGAATTGCCATCAAACTTAATCAAAGAACCATCAGGACGTCTTACACCTTTAGCAGTACGAACTACTACAGCGTTATAAACATCACCCTTCTTTACTTTACCACGTGGCGTCGCTTCCTTAACGCTCACTTTAATCACATCACCAACACTGGCATAACGACGCTTTGAACCGCCTAATACCTTAATGCATTGAACGCGTCGTGCTCCGCTATTATCAGCAACATCAAGCACTGTTTGCATCTGAATCATGGTGGTACTCCATCCATAAAAAAATAAAAATTATTTACAGCACAAAAACCACTTAAAAAAGCAGTCCCTAGAAAAACCCAGGCTTACTCTTTAGAGTGGTTCTTAATCATTTCACTAATTGTAACAAAATAATTAATAAAATGCTATAAAACTTAGATCTTAGCTTTACTATCAATACTGACTAAAGCCCAAGACTTATTTTTTGACATCGGCTTACACTCTTCAATTGTAACCGTATCTCCAACACCACAAGCATTTTCAGCATCATGAGCCATGACTTTAGTAGACTTTCTAATAAACTTTTTATACTTAGCATGCTTAACAAAACGTGCCGTTAAAACGACAATTGAGTCCTGCATACCATTACTTACAACAACACCCTGTGCTGTACGAGCTTTTTTTTCTTGGCCAGCCATCTTTAGTTACTCACTTTTTGACGAATGATTGTTTTAACTCTTGCAACTGTACGACGTACTTTCTTTAATTGCGACGAGTTCGATAACTGACCCGTTGCATGCTGCATCCGAAGATTAAACTGCTCTTTTAATAACTCAAGCAACTCAACCTTTAACTCATCAACTGACTTTTCATTTAATTCTTTTGCAGTCATTTACATCACCGTTTTTGTTACAACTTGTGTTTTAAAAGGTAACTTAGCGGCTGCAAGCTCAAAGGCTTCTCGCGCTAAGGCCTCATTGACACCTTGAATTTCATACAAAACACGCCCAGGCTGAATCTGAGCAACCCAGTATTCGACACTACCCTTACCCTTACCCATACGAACCTCTAAAGGCTTATTGGTTATGGGCTTATCAGGGAAAACACGAATCCAAATTTTAGCACCACGTTTAACGTGACGTGTCATAACACGACGTCCAGCTTCAATTTGACGTGAAGTCATTCTTCCGCGCTCAAGAGCTTTAAGACCAAAATCACCGAAGCTAACTTTGTTTCCAACTTGCGCCAGACCACGGTTACGTCCTTTGTGTACTTTTCTGAACTTAGTACGTTTAGGCATTAACATAGCTAGTTATCCTTTTATTTACGGCCTTTTTTGCCCTTAGACTGATTGCTATCGGTTAACGACAACTTTCCTAATTTTTCACCTTTGAAGATCCATACTTTTACGCCAATCTTGCCATAAGTCGTATCCGCTTCATAAGTAGCATAATCAATATCAGCACGAAAAGTATGAAGAGGAACCCGCCCTTCTCTATACCATTCTCCACGCGCAATATCAGCACCATTTAAACGACCAGATACAGCAACCTTAATGCCTTCAGCACCTAAACGCATTGCATTACCCACTGCACGCTTCATTGCACGTCGAAACTGAATACGTTTCTCAAGCTGCTGAGCTATTCCTTCTCCAACCAGCTTTGCATCTAATTCAGGCGTTTTAATCTCTTCAATATTGACATTCACTTGCATGCCCGTTTTGGCTGCCAATGATTTTTTTAATTTCTCAATATCTTCGCCTTTCTTACCAATAACTACGCCAGGGCGTGCAGTATGAATTGTTACACGAATACCATTCGCAACACGTTCAATATTGATCTTACTAATAGAAGCATGCTTCAATTTACTATTTAATTCGTTACGAATTTCAACATCACTGATAAGAAAATCAGAAAAGTTTTTACTATCCGCATACCAACGAGCATTCCAATCTTTACTTATACCAAGACGAATACCAATAGGATGTACTTTTTGACCCATTCTGATTCTCCTTACTTATCGCCAACCGTAACAGTAATATGACTGATACGTTTTAAAATACGATTACCGCGACCTTTTGCACGAGCACGCATGCGCTTCATGATTGGACCTGCATCCACAAATGCTGCTGTAACAACTAACTCATCAATATCAGCACCTTCATTGTTTTCAGCATTGGCTATCGCCGAGTTTAAAACTGATTTAATCAGCCCTGCAGCTTTTTTATCACTAAATGACAAAAGATTAATTGCTGTTTCAATATCTTTTCCACGGATCTGATCAATCACTAAGCGCGCTTTCTGAGGAGAAATACGGGCAAATTTATGTGTTGCACTTACTTGCATATTACTCTCCTAATTAACGTTTAGACTTCTTATCTGCAGCATGACCGCGATAATAACGAGTTAATGAAAACTCTCCTAGCTTATGACCAACCATGTTTTCAGAAATGAAAACCGGGATATGCTCTTTTCCATTATGAACTGAGATTGTTAAACCAATCATATCAGGAAGAATCATAGATCTTCTTGACCAAGTTTTAATGGGACGTTTATTACCAGATTCTTGTGCCTCGACCACTTTTTTATATAAGTGATGATCAACAAAAGGTCCTTTTTTAACTGAACGTGGCATCAGTGTCCTTCCTTATTTTTTATTTCGTCGACGTACGATCATTCCATCAGTACGCTTATTACTACGAGTTTTCTTACCCTTGGTTGGAACCCCCCAAGGAGTACAAGGGTTACGCCCACCAGAGGTACGGCCTTCACCACCACCATGCGGATGATCAACGGGGTTCATCGCCACACCACGAACGGTAGGACGAACACCACGCCAACGCTTAGCACCCGCTTTACCAAGTTTACGCAAACTATGCTCAGCATTACCTACTTCACCTATCGTAGCTTTACATTCTGCAAGAATTTTACGCATCTCACCCGAACGTAGCTTAAGTAAAACATACGCTCCATCACGACCAGCAATAGAAACTGAAACACCTGCACTACGTGCAATTTGAGCTCCTTTTCCTGGGCGCATTTCGATATTATGGATTACCGTACCAACAGGAATATTTCGAAGAGGCAAGCAGTTACCAGGCTTAATTGAAACATAATCTCCAGACTCAACAACATCCCCTGCTACTAAATTTTTAGGAGCAATAATATAAGCTCTTTCACCATCAGCATACTTTAATAAAGCAATATGAGCTGATCGATTTGGATCATACTCTAAGCGCTCAACCGTAGCTGGAATACCCGTTTTAGCACGCTTAAAATCAACCATACGATAGTGTTGCTTATGACCACCACCATGATGACGAACCGTAATGCGACCGTTATTATTACGACCACCTGTTTTTGATTTCTTTTCAAGTAGTGCTGAATGAGGCTTACCTTTATGCAAAGTTGGCTCAACAACACTTACAACAAAACGACGACCCGGTGAGGTCGGCTTTGATTTTTTAATAATTGCCATGTTGAAACTCCTTACTCAGCAGCTGCAAAATCAATTTCTTGACCGGAAGCCAAGCGAACAACAGCCTTACGGACACCATTACGCTGACCTTGACGACCTTTAAAGACTTTACGCTTACCTTTAATATTTATCATATTGACAGACTGAACCTTAACATCAAACAACGACTCAACCGCCAACTTAACTTCAGGTTTAGTTGCTGTTGAAACAACCTTAAACACATATTGCTCTTTTTCATCAGCAAGTAATGCTGCTTTTTCAGAAATATGCGGGGCAAGTAAAACTTTCAGAATTCTTTCTTCGTTCATGCCAACTGCTCCTCTAATTGTTTAACCGCAGCTTGCGTCATTACTATCGTCTGAAAACCAATCAAGCTCACAGGATCAATTGATGCAACATCACAAACATCTGCACTGTAAAGATTACGGGAAGAAAGGTATAAATACTCATCAAACCCTTCCGTAACCACTAAAGCATCCTTTACATTCAACTGTGCAAGCTTTGCTTTAAATTCTTTTGTTTTAGGCGCATCCACTTTAAACTCATCTACAACAAGTAAGCGACCAGTACGATTCAACTCAGCAACAATAGAACGCATCGCACCACGATACATTTTCTTATTTACTTTCTCTGAAAAATCACGATTATGCCCAGGGAAAGCACGACCACCACCAACCCAAATAGGACTACGGCTTGTACCTGCACGAGCACGACCAGTCCCTTTTTGGTTCCATGGCTTAGCACCGCCACCACTAACTGCAGCACGATTTTTCTGCGCCTTAGTACCCGCTCGAGCACCATTCATATAAGCTGTAACAACCTGATGCACAAGTGCTTCATTAAAGTCTGTACCAAACAACGCATCTGAAACAGAAATTGCACCAGATTCGTTACCTGTAGCTAATTCAATTAATTTTAAATCCATCATGCCCACCTTACTTGACCGCTTTACGAACAATGACAGTACTGTTTTTAGCACCAGGGACTGCGCCCTTAATCAACAACAGACCATTCTCTACATCAACTTTAACTAAATCCAAGTTCTGTGTTGTTTGACGAACATCACCCATATGACCAGACATTTTCTTGCCTTTAAAAACACGTCCAGGCGTTTGGTTTTGACCAATCGACCCATTAGATCGATGAGAAATAGAGTTACCATGTGTCGCATCTTGCATCGTAAAATTATGACGCTTAATACCGCCCTGAAACCCCTTACCTTTAGTTGTTCCTGTCACATCAACAACAGCTACATCACTAAAACGTTCAACAGTAAGCTCACCACCAACTTCTAAACCTTCCATATCTAAAACTGAATCTGCGCGAAACTCCCAAAGACCTCTACCGGCTTCAACACCTGCTTTTGCAAAAACACCTGATTTCGGCTTAGATACTCGACCTGCATGAACTGAACCGGTGGTAACCTGAACAGCAGAATACCCATCAGATTCAAGTGTTTTAATTTGAGTGATACGATTCACTTCAACTTCTACAACCGTTACCGGAGTAGACACACCATCCTCGTCAAACACTCGAGTCATGCCAATTTTTTTACCAATGATACCAATACTCATATCATTTCCTCATTATTATTTATTGCTAGCCATAACGATTGATGACTAACCAAACTGCAAATTAACGCAATTCCAATTGAACATCCACACCAGCAGCCAAATCTAGCTTCATCAATGCATCAACAGTTTTTTCTGTCGGATCAACAATATCTAACAAACGCTTGTGAGTACGAATCTCATACTGATCACGTGCATCTTTATTGACATGCGGTGAGATTAAGATTGTAAAACGCTCTTTACGAGTTGGCAAAGGAATCGGCCCACGAATCTGCGCACCTGTTCTTTTTGCTGTTTCCGTAATTTCACGAGCAGATTGATCAATCAAACGATGATCAAATGCTTTTAAACGAATACGAATATTCTGAGTTGCCATAATCTCTGTCTCATTTATTTAATAAAAAACCTGCACTTATCCAACCATGCAAACTAAGGGAGCGGATTATACCAACATAACCCAATTAAAACAACCCCTTAATACAGACACAAAAAAAGGAGCATTACGCTCCTTTTTTAAATACACAAAGCACTACAACTAAATTAATCTAATATTTTAGCTACAACACCTGCTCCAACCGTACGACCACCTTCACGAATTGCAAAGCGTAATCCTTCGTCCATCGCGATTGGGTTGATTAACTCAACCTTCATTTGAACATTGTCGCCTGGCATAACCATCTCTGTACCTTCTGGTAAGGTACAAG